>JANXWM010000513.1 GCA_025351145.1 Chitinophagaceae bacterium | reverse complement strand
GGCAGGTAACCCACAAACTGAAAACTTTGTCCGTTCATGCCGCTGGCCATTAAGGCAAGCAGTATTGAACTTGGCCCAACCAATGGGTGTACTGTTGCATTTATTTGCTGTGCAGCTTCTATTAAAATTTGTCCAGGGTCTGCAATACCAGGGCATCCGGCTTCACTGATGATGCCAATATTTTTTCCTTCTTTCAACCGCTGGATGAATATGGCTTTTACTGCATCTTCCGCTTTATGAATGGCATACCACTCGTAGTTATCAATCACCATTTCTTTCCATATTTTTTTAAAGAAACGGCGGGCAGTTTTTTCGTTCTCGGCAAAGAATACATGGCAGTCTTTTACTGCATCAACAATGTATGCAGGCAAAGCCGCTAATGCTTTTTCATCTTCATGAAGAACAGTTGGTATAAGATAAACTGTACCCCCACCCCCTGAAGGGGGGCTGTCATTTTTTGTTTGATTAATCATTTTACCTGATATTCAATGTGAGATGTTCATGTTGATTGAAAAATATAATTCTTAAAAGATAAAAGATATGCACTTCGTTATACTTAATATAATATCAAACTGTTCATTTGCTGTAATACGGTCAAGGCTGTTGAAAGCTGATATAGATTACTGCAGTACAAGAGTGCGACGCAAGGAACGATGCACAATGAATCTTAGCCTGGTCAATAATATACTTCGTACTTCATACTTCAAACTTTGTACTCATTGTTCTGCCGGTACTCTATTTAATTCGTACATACTCATGGTGGCGGCAACAACCGCATAAGCAGGTGCAAGTACCCAACCAATAAAAGGCAACAGTTGAAAAAGATAAAAAACGATACCATTGCCAATAGCAAGGCCTTTATGGTTGCCGATATAAAATATGCTTTCTGCGGCATTCATTTTTCTACGTTCGCAACTGTAATCGATCATGCTGAAACCATAGTAATAACATTCTACAAGCAAGGCAAGAATGGGTGTAGCGAGCCCTACAACCGGCACCAGGCAAAGTATAAGAATAGCTACCATATAAACCGTTTGCCACAGTGCATTGCGCAGTGCGATCTTTATACCGCGCACCATATCTTTTATTAGTTGCGGCAAGCTGAATGGATATTCTTTATCCTGCAGAATGGCATCTGTTTTTTCGCTGAGGTATGCAAATATTGGCGAACCCAGGATGAGCCAAACATATTTAAACAGTGAAAAATAAAGCAGCATTTGTATAAGCCAAAGCGTGAGTGCGGCAAGTGTAAAAAAGAAACCCAGCAGGCCACTCTGCATGTGATCGAGCCATGTTTTTAAACCTGTTTTTAAACTGAGCCAGCCAATAAATGCATTGGCAGTTTGATTAAAATAATACATGGAAACCAGGAACAGCAGCATATAAATAATGCCGGGAACAATAATCCATTTCCAAAGCTTATGCTCCTTAATAAACAGGTGCGCTTTGTAATAGCTTTGCAGCGCTATAATGATTTCTTTCAGCAATGGGGTTATTTTAGCGGATAAATTTAATGGAATTGAAACGTTTGTACCATAATAAAATTAGCAGGCAAATATTGTGCAGTGATGCTGCTATGCTTGATGCCTCTTTTTATGCACGAAACAATATATTAATTATTGCCGAGGAACTGCTCGGGAAAATATTAGTTACGCGTTTTGAAAATAAACTTACTGCTGCAAGAATTACAGAAACAGAAGCTTACAACGGGATAGTTGATAAAGCCTCACATGCATACAATGGCAGGCGTACCAACAGAACAGAAATAATGTACAAACCCGGCGGCACGGCATATGTATATCTGTGCTATGGCATTCATCATCTGTTCGATGTGGTAACCAATGTGCAGAATGTTCCGCATGCAATTTTAATACGTGCCGCGGAGCCTGTTTATGGTATTGAAACCATGCTGAAACGCACAGGTAAAACAACGTTGGATAACAGCCTTACCAAAGGGCCGGGCAATGTTTCGAAGGCATTGGGCATTACCACAAAACATACAGCCGCTTCGCTTAACGGCAAAGAAATATACATCATTGATGATAACTTTCAGACTTACAAAGAAAGCATTATTGCATCGCCGAGGATTGGTGTAGATTATGCTGCAGAAGATGCTTTGCTGCCTTACCGTTTTTATATAAAGGGTAACCCTTTTGTAAGTGGTAAAAATAATTTGAAGTAATATTTTTTACCGGGCTTTGGGTTAAGATGGCATTGCCTGTTGCACCGCACATTTCCTCTGAAGGCACTCTTCTACGTTAGGAATATAAATCAGCAAATACAAATCAAATTTAAAAATGCGGTATTTTTAAAGAAAATAATAAATGATACTTACCATAACGCTAAACCCATGCATAGATAAAAGTTCGAAGGTAGCAGTAATGAAACCCGACAGTAAATTACGGGCCTCTGCTTTGGTAAATGAGCCAGGCGGCGGGGGAATTAATATCAGCAAAGCTTTAAAGAAATTATCGGTTGCAAGTGTTGCTTTATTTCCTGCGGGCGGCCACAATGGAAACATGCTTTGTTCACTGCTTAAAGAAGAAGGAATATTATTTCATGCTGTTGATACAAAAAACGAAACAAGGGAAAACTGGATAGTTACAGAAACAAGCACCAATGACCAGTTCCGGGTTACCTTTCCCGGCCCGCCTATTCTTGAAGAAACCGTTAAAACCCTTATTGATCAAATCAGGGCGTTTGCACCAACTTACGTAATTGCCAGCGGAAGCCTTCCGCCGGGTTTACCAGATTATTTTTACGGTTTAATTGTAAAGAATGCAACTGCGGTTGGCGCCAAATGCATTGTAGATACCAGCGGCCCTGCATTGCAGGCGCTTAAAAACAAAAATGCTTATTTAATAAAACCGAATATTGGTGAGCTTAGTAAAATGCTTAACATAGAACAGCTTGCTATAAATGAAGTAGATGATGCGGCCCAGCAAGCCATTATAGATGGTTATGCCGAGCTTATTGCAGTAAGTATGGGCCCTGTTGGTGCATGGCTTGTAAGCAGGGACAAAAAATATTATTGCCCGGCGCCGCCGGTTGAAAAACGCACCACAGTTGGTGCCGGCGACAGTATGGTTGCGGGCATGGTTTATATGCTGCAGAAACATAGTTCTCTCCGCGATACGATACGGTTTGGGGTAGCATGCGGCAGTGCTGCTACCATGAATGAGGGTACGCAATTATTTGAGCTGGAAGATGCTTTAAAATTATATGAAATAATTAGTGCCTGAACTATTAGCAACCTTAAACTACAGGTCTACATTTACTGGGAAGCCCGTTAGCATTTAGCATACAAAGCTGCACATTGCTTCATAATGATATTCAGCACAAGAGTGCGATGCAAGTAAAGCTTTATAGATATTCTTTAGCCTGGTTCAAAATGCCCTGAATAATATACACGTGATTTACAGGCCAATTTTATAAAAATAAAACCTCCATCAAAAAATGATGAAGGTTTATTCTTTCAAATTATTAATGTACGCTACATTTCAAGAAGCTTATACATTTCATCCAGCTTTGGAGAAAGTATTATCTCGGTTCTCCTGTTTTTTGACCTGCCTTCCGGCGTTGAATTACTTTCAATAGGATCGTAATAACTATGGCCAGATGCTATTACCCTGAGCGGATCTACCTTATAATTATTTACCAGTATCCTTACAATTGCATTTGCACGGGCTGTACCTAAATCCCAATTGTCCTGAAACTTTCCGCGGATAGGGATACTGTCTGTGTGCCCTTCAATATTTACAGCTACATCTGCATTTAGATTAAGCACGGAAGCAAGTAACGACAAGGCATTTACACCTTTGGGGTTTACAACTGCGCTGCCAGAAGGAAACAATAAATTTTCTGAAAGGCGTACATACACTTTACCATTTTTCTGATACACCGAAAGGTCGCTTGAATTAAAACCTTTCAAAGCTTCAGTCATCTTATTCTTAAGCTGATCTGATTGCGCTTTTTGCTGTGCAAGCAATGCCTGCAACTGCTGTAACCTTTGCTGCTGCTGCGCCAAAGTTTCTTTACTTTGATTAAGTTGATTTTTCTGATCTGCAGTTTGTTGACCAAGCTGATTGTTCTGATTATTGAGGTTAGTGATCTTTGTATTAAGATCGTTAATGTTACCCTTTAGTGTGGCAATAGTACCTTCCAGTGTTGCAATTTTATTGGCCATCATTGTACTGTCTTCCCGCAAAGCAGCTGTTTCCATTTGAGACTGCGTTAAATACCTTTTGGCAACACAACTGCTAAAAAGCAGGATGACTGTTGCCAACGACAAAAAAGTTTTCATGCTCATTATTTTTATACTTAATCATATAAAAATGTACCATGATTTTTTTAGATACAGAAAAGGAGGCCTATTGTTTTATTATGGGGATTTATATGCATCGACTGGTAATTTTATTCCCCATTACTGCTGTGATTATACTGCAGGCAGTATAAAAATGTACAATGTTTTTTATTGCGCCGGAGTAGTGGGCGGAGCCGAACTGCATTACTACTATGATTCTTCCGTTGCGTCGCACTCTTATACTGTTGAATCAATATTCGGCATTGGGCAGTCAGGTTCAGCAATGCATAAATCTATGCTGTGTTAAGTATAAAGCTTTTGCCGTATGATGTGCAATGGCAATCTTCGCTTTGCTAAAAGCTCAGTCATAATCCGAATGTACAAGGGTGCGACGCAACGGAAGCTTCATTTATATTCTTCTGCCTGGTTCAAAATAATTGAAATATCAAACGTTTGCTGTTTAGAAATTGCCCATCAAATGATACATTTGCGGCTCTAACGCTTAAAACCAATTCAACATGAGCAGCATGGTAGATTCTTTTGAAAAAATTCCCTGTGAGATTTTTGCGGATACAAAACAAGGTTCACAGTATGTGGCCGGGGAAATTGCAAAACTAATAAGAGAGAAACAAAGCAAAGGTGAAAAATGTGTATTGGGTATGGCCACCGGCTCAACCCCAATAAGCATGTATGCTGAGCTGGTTCGCCTGCACAAAGAAGAAGGATTAAGTTTTGCAAATGTGTTAACCTTTAACCTTGATGAATATTACCCCATTCAGAAAGATGCCTTTCAGAGTTACTGGAGCTTTATGCACAGGCATTTGTTTAACCATGTAGATATTGACCCGGCCAACATTCATATACCTAATGGTGATTTGCCTAAAGATCAGGTAAAAGAGCATTGCCTTCAATACGAACAAATGATTGAAGATGCAGGTGGTGTTGACCTGCAGATACTCGGTATTGGTAACAACGGCCATATTGGTTTTAATGAGCCCGGAGCAAGTATTTTTTCCAAAACAAGGCTAATCAACCTGGAAAACAGCACCCGTGTTGCCAATGCAAGGGAGTTTCAAAATATTTCAAGGGTGCCAAGGCTGGCACTTACCATGGGCATCAGCACTATTATGAAAGCCAAAAGGGTTTTACTGATGGCATGGGGCTTTAAAGCACAAATAGTAGCCAGATCAGTAGAAGGGCATGTTACCGAGCAGGTACCCGCCAGTATATTACAGCAACATAATAACTGCACATTTGTGCTGGACGAACTGGCCGCTTCTGAACTTACAAGATTTAAATCTCCCTGGCTTACAGGTGAAATTGAGTGGAGCCCAACGATGATTAAACGTGCCGTGGTAAATATGGCGCTTAAGCTAAATAAACCAGTGCTGAGTTTAAGTCCGCACGACTATAATGAAAACGGTTTAGGTGATCTTCTTGTTGAAAAAGGTGATGCTTACGAAGTAAACCTGCAGGTATTTTATATGCTGCGCGACAGTATTACAGGCTGGCCCGGTGGTAAAGAAAATTACAACCTGCCAACGCATCCCGAACGCAGCGAGCCATTTCCAAAAACATGCGTCATCTTCTCCCCTCACCCCGATGATGATATCATTAGCATGGGTGGAACGTTTATGCGCCTGCACGACCAGGGGCATGATGTGCATGTAGCTTACCAGACGAGTGGGAACATTGCCGTTACCGATGAATTTGTTACCCGGTTCATAGATTTTGCTGTAGGCTTTGAAGACATGTTTCACATGGACAATGCTAAAAGCCAGCAAATACTTGCCGATGCGCAAAAGTTTCTTTCTACCAAAAAAACCAACCAGATAGATACCGCAGAAATAAGGGCCATCAAAGGATTGATAAGAAGATGCGAAGCCAAAGCAACCTGCAAATATGTTGGTTTGCCTGAAGGTAACTGGCATTTTCAAAACCTGCCTTTTTACGAAACCGGAACCATTGAAAAAAAACCGATGGGTGAAGAAGATGTAATAATTACCATGGAATTATTGCGCAAACTAAAACCGCACCAGGTATATTGTGCCGGCGATCTTGCAGACCCGCATGGTACGCATAAGGTTTGTCTTGATGTTATTTTTGAAAGCCTCAGGAGAATAAAGGCCGAAGGTGACGAATGGGTAAAAGATTGCTGGGTTTGGCTGTACAAAGGTGCCTGGCAGGAATGGGATATTGCAGCCATCGAAATGGCCATACCCATGAGTCCCGAGCAGGTAATGAAAAAAAGATATGGCATATTTATTCACCAGAGCCAGAAAGATTCTGTGCCTTTCCAGGGAAGTGATAGCCGCGAATTTTGGCAACGTGCGGAGGAACGTAATGCTGCCACAGCAGATGCTTATGCAGCGCTGGGATTAACCAAATATGCAGCCATGGAAGCTTTTGTAAGGTGGCATTATTAAATTAAACCCGGCTTTAAAAAGGGCAGGGAGATAATTTGTTACGGGCTGCATTGCTGCTATGATGCATCGTTGTGTCACTCACTTGTACTGCAACAATTCTATGCAGCAATCAAGCATACCAGGTTAATTTTGAGCAGGCAGTTAAAGTTTAAAGGTTCAAAGCAGATTATTTGCTGTAAGATTTTTGATTCTAACAATTCGCCCCTATATTTGCAGCCCGATTCAAAATAAAGAATGAATCGAATGGCTGCGTAGCTCAATTGAATAGAGCATCTGACTACGGATCAGAAGGTTTCAGGTTTGAATCCTGACGCGGTCACCACACAGGACTGAGCAGCATTACCGCTGCTCTTTTCTTTTTTACCATCGCTGAAACCCTTGCCACCATTGCATAGTAGCGTTAGTACCTCATTGGGCTGCATGGTTTGAAAAGTGTTATTAGAAAACACGAGTTTTTCAGGGAATATCAAACCAAGCATTTTCTGCCTGTTTTCAAGGTTAGCAGTGCTGTAGTAATGGTCCATATTACTAAGCAGAGAGATACCATAATGACAGTATTCCTTGAAACCGCTTTGCAGTTTCTTTAGTTCGGTAATCTTGTATTCAAAAGCCCTATTTTCCTCGTTCACTTTATCTCTTACGGTGTGATAAACAAATTTATCAATATCATCCTTTGCCAGCTTTAAAGCAGAGCTTCTAAGCAATTCTTTATTCGTTTCAATCTTTTCATGTAGCTTTTTTATTTCAGCATCCCGGTCACCTTCGTTTGTTTTAAACACATCTTCCATCACAGCCAGATACAAAGCTGCCAATTCAGGTTTTATGGAAATGTCTTTCAGCCAAATTTCAAAAGCATTGTGAGGCACATCGCTTTTATGCCTTTCCTTACAACCAGCGGTGCAATGATAATAATAGTATTTGCCACCATTGCCCAGGGCAGAACTGCCCGTTAAAGTTTTACCGCATCTTGGACAAATCAGATGCCCCCTCATTGGGTATTCGTTATTAACCAACGAGTATTTTGTTTTGGCTTTCTTTTTTCCATCCAATACATTTTGCACTTCGTAAAACAACGCTTCGCTGATAATAGGTTCATGGATGCCCTGTACAATCTCTTCCGGTTCATCCTTGTAAGCCTTTACCCTAATTAAGCCGCAGTAGATAGGATTGCGGAGCAGGGTATAAAAATTGCTTCTGCTTATTTTCAATCCCTCTTTCAATAATTTTTTTCGCAGCACTTCTATTTGAAAATTACCAGAGGCAATTTCCTCAAATGCTTTTTTAACAACCGGAGCCATGCCGGAAGGTGTAATGATTGGCCTGTTTTGTTCATCTCTTGTATTTTTAAATCCATAGGGTGCAGTACTTACATAGCGGCCTTCCTTTAATGCTCTACGCATACCGTTAGTAGTATTCAAAGAACGCCTTGCGTTCTCCACTTGCGGAGCAGCCAGATAAAAGGCTTTCATCAATAAATTTTCCGGTACACTTTCATCTAATGGTTGCTCCATTGCTTCAACAGTAATGCCCAGCTTCAATAAAAAGGTAATCATGTTCAACGAGGCTTCCATGTTTCTTGAAAACCTATCCCATTTAGCTACCACTATTTTTTTAACCCGTCCTTTATTTTTTTTGATAAAGTCCAATAGGTTATGAAATTCAGGGCGGTTAAAAGTTTTGGCACTATGGTCATCCTGAAAGTGCTTTACAATTTCATAACCTTTGGCTTCGCAATGCTTTTCAAGTCGTTGCTGCTGGTCCCTCAAACTGTAGCCTTTTTCAGCTTGCTCGTCTGTGGACACCCTGGTGTAAATGATTGCTGTCTGCATCTTTCAGTTTTTTAAAGTCAGTTAATAAATGGTATTCCAGATTAGCCATTTTGTAGAGTGCTTCTCTAATCTCTTTTACCTGCTCATCTGTGTAAGTCTTTCCGTCTTGTTGTAATAGTTTTTTACATTTTTCTATGTTTAACATTTTAAAATTGCATGGCTCTCATGCCGGTTGCTCCGGTCATTTAAGCAAAACGCAATTACTTAGGGTTGCTCCCTTTAGTGAACTTCTTTTTTATAGTTTGAAAGATGGCAGTTACCTCACCATCTTCTTCCTGTAGTTGTATATCCTGATAGCTGTGTTCTCTTATTAACTCTTCAATCCGTTTCTTAGCTTTCAGGCGTTGCACACCTTCAAACTTTTCCATTTGCCCGTTATTGAACTTTACAGTTATTCTTTCAAAATTTGCAATACGCAGATAAGCCAGCAGTTCCATTTCGTTTACACTCATGGGCAATTCATTCTTATACTTTGCTTTCAAATCCACATCAGGAAAAAAGCCCTGTAAAATGTCATTCAGGCTTAATTGAATATGGTTTTCCATTCCTTGTACTTGCTGTGCTATTTTGTATTGCGTAAAATTTGCAGGAACTGCAAGGCCATCTTTAAAAACTAAAACAAGCACAGGCATTTTAGTAGCAATAGCAAAAGCAGTATAAAACTCCAGCAGTGGCATTGGCACACCGCACTTTTCACTTTCAAACTCCAAACTTTGTTTGGTTGTTTTCAGTTGCTCCCGGCTCATTCCAAATTCCCTTAGTTCCTTTAATAGCTTTACCCAAACAGCATCCATGATGCTAAACCGTCGCCACTCCCTGCCCTCTCTATGTGTAGTAAGCAATCCTTCTTTTTCCCAACTATTCAGTTGCCGGTAAGTAGCATCATCAGTTTTTATATTGCGTTCCTTGTCGTTTAGTATCCGGGAAATTTTACTGCTGCCTGCATTTTTAAAGTATTGATAAAAGCCAATATCAAATGCCTCATTGCGATAAACTTCCGCAGCATTTGCCTTTTGTGCATTCTTATTTTTTGCTGAACTCATAAAATACTGCTTGAAAAGAGGTATTTCAAAGGTACAAAAAATTGTACCAATTGGTAAGTTTCTAAGATATTTTTTATACTTTTGAAATCATATTAACTGAAAGTATATGGGCAAAGATGTTCAACCGCAATTTTCAAAGCAAACAACCTTTGAAGTTTTTCGCTATCAACTGGTAGTGGATAAAACTTTACCAATTAATCTGTTCCAGAAATATGAAACAGCCGACCAGGTAAGGGCAGATAAAAACAACATCTTTCAACAGGTAGTTGCCAAAGAAGATTTTAATTTCAAAGGCAGTAATTCAGAACTCACTTCTAAGTTTTTATATAGCGATGGCACAATGAGTTACTTCCGGCTGGGAGTAAAACGGAGTACCACATTATACAGCAAAGACCTATCGCCACATAGTGAAGAAAACTACCCCAATATCATCATTGCTTTCAATAACGACCCTACTGTACAAAAAATAGCTATACAAACGAATACAGCAGCCTTTAAAGAAACCAATATTGTAAGCAACATTATTCAGGAAACTTTGGAGAATGAATTAAAAGACTACAACCTGTCTTTTTACACGGAGCCAATTTATGACACACAGGAGTTTTGGAATTTGGTAAAAAAATATCCCAAGCAAATCAAGCAACTAACCTTTGATTTGATTTCGCCTAACATGGCCAACATTACCAAAAACCTGCAACTCAATCTTAAACAGCTTTACGAGGATACCAATACACATAAAACCAAAGTAGAGCTGAATGCGGATAATGAAAGCTACCTTGAAATAAAGGAAGAAAGCAAATTTGTAAATAGCCTGGTTAAATACAGTGCTGATGGAGGAGGTAATATTTTTATGAAGGTTGCAGGTAAACGCAAGCTGTTACACACTGCACAATCACCGGAAGAATTTGATATTGATAAAAACTTACTGGAGGATATTGATTGGGATAAATTGAACGAGAAATTTAAAAACATTTTGATATAATACAATGGCGAAGATTAAAAAAGTAAACGCAGAGCAGGCATTATTTACAGACATTGCCCGGCTTATTATTGAAAGTAAAAGTTATGTGGCATATACTACAAATGCTACACTTACTTATTTGTATTGGAAGATAGGCAAACGCATCAACGATGACATATTAAATAATAAAAGAGCAGAGTATGGAAAACAAATTGTCGTTTCGCTGTCACGACAATTGGTAAGCGATTACGGTAATAATTTTGAGGATAAAAATATTCGCAGAATGATACAGTTTGCCGTTGCTTTTCCTGAAGAGGCAATTGTCGTTTCGCTAACACGACAATTGAGCTGGACACATATTATTGCCCTAATCCCTTTGAAGCAGCCCATGCAACGGGAGTTTTATGCCGAAATGTGCCGGGTGGAAAGATGGACGGTAAAAGCCCTGAGAGCAAAAATAGATGGTATGTTATACGAACGTACCGCCATTAGCAAAAAGCCCGAAAAACTAATACAGCAGGAAATAAAAACATTGAGGGAAGAAGATAAACTTTCACCAGACCTTGTATTCAGAGACCCTTATTTTCTTGATTTCCTCGGATTGAAAGATACTTACAGCGAAAGGAATTTGGAAGATGCCATATTGCATGAACTGGAAAAATTTATATTGGAGTTGGGGCATGGCTTCACATTTGTAGAAAGGCAAAAGAGAATGATAATTGATGGTGAAGATTTTAACCTTGACCTGTTATTTTATCACCGAAAGCTAAAGCGGTTAATAGCGATTGATTTAAAGCTGGGCAAATTTAAAGCCTCTTACAAAGGACAAATGGAATTGTACCTGCGTTGGTTAGAAAAGAATGAAATGCAGGAAGGCGAAGAAACCCCATTGGGCTTAATACTTTGTGCAGCCGGTAATAATGAACAGGTAGAACTATTGCAACTGCACAAGGCAGGAATTAAAGTGGCTGAGTTTATGACAGAACTGCCATCCAAAAAACTACTACAGCAAAAACTTCATAAGGCTGTAGAAATGAGTAAAAAGCGGATGGAACATAAATGAAGTCAATGCTAATAAGATGTGGGGAAAAGTCCAGTTTTCTTTAAAAAATGTTCAATATATTGCAACATATATCTGCTAAATATGTTAGCTTTATGATACTAAAAGCGGGGGCAACGCTATACAAACTGCATATAAATTATGACAACTCAACTGCACACAGTAATTAATGTCGGAGACAAAGTAACTTTTGACAATGACAAAATCGAAATTTTCAAAGCCGAAACCAGCAGCGATGATAAAGCGGTGAGGCAATACCAACAATTAGTTTTAGGAGGCATTGACCAGGTAGGTGTGGTTAAAGAATTAGGTGGCAACTTAACTACAGTTTCTTATCCTGATGGCTGGGACTTACCAGTTCCAACGAAATATCTTATTGTCTTGCCATCAGAATAGTAATCATTATTTTAAAGGCATTTAAATATTTATGAATAAACAGTCCAGGCCAACCGAGCAATATATTCAGGAAAACCGAGAAGCAATTGGCAAACAAATCCGGGCATTCCGGGAGAAAAAAGGATTTAGTCAGGATGAATTGTCTGAAATAATGGAAGTTAACCGCTCCACTATTTCAAAAGTTGAAACTGGCAAATTTGCTATCACTATAGATTATCTGGTAAAGTTTGCCTGGTACTTGGACTTTGATATTTCGGTACTGGAAAAACAAGGCAAATAGTATGGCTGATGTTCATACAAAGGAAGTCAGAAGCTATAATATGAGCCAAATCAGGTCAAAGAACACAAAGCCGGAGTTAGTAGTTCGTAAATATTTATTTGCAAAGGGGTTTAGATACAGGCTGCATAGTAAAGAATTACCCGGCAAGCCGGATATAGTGCTGCCAAAGTATAGAACCGTCATATTTGTTCATGGTTGTTTTTGGCATGGGCATGAA
>JANXWM010000484.1 GCA_025351145.1 Chitinophagaceae bacterium | reverse complement strand
CACCTTATGTACCCGCATTAAAGGGAAAGGGTGCTGTAAACTATAATAACCGAGGTGATCACCAAAAGGCCCTTCTGGTTTATTTTCACCTGGGTGAACTTCACCGGTAATAACAAAATCTGCATCTGCGCTAATACAGTAACCGTATCTGTAAAAATATCTAAACCGTCTTCCACCCAGTACTCCGGCAAAGGTTAATTCACTAATGCCTTCAGGCAATGGCATAACAGCTGCAAGTGTATGCGATGGGGGACCGCCGGCAAACACACTAACTTTTAGCGGAACACCTTTGTTGTTTGCAATGCTTTGATGAACACCAATACCCCTGTGTAATTGATAATGCAAACCAATTTCTTTATTTAATTTATATTCATTTCCTGTTAACTGGATGCGGTACATGCCAAGATTGGAATTCATAATACCCGGGTGTTCCACATCCTCTGTATATACCTGAGGAAGTGTTACAAAGGCACCTGCATCGTTTGGCCAATGCTTTATTAATGGAATTTGCGAGATATTTATTTCGTTGGCAAGTACAGGTTTAAATAAGGGATTTTTTAGTGGCAGAGCTTTTAATGCAGCAATGCCGGTTTTAATATTTTTAAAAGGTTGCTTTAAAGCTGATGATGGATTATTTCTTAATTCAATTAGCCTTTGAACCAATTCAAAAGTGCCCTTAAAAATAAAATGACTGCGCTCAAGTGTACCAAAAATATTGGAAGCTGCTCTATAAGCTGAGCCTCTAACATTTTCAAACAACAATGCTGGCCCCCTGGCTTCATGAACCCTTAAATGGATTGCAGCCATTTCCAGTTCGGGGTCAACCTCTTCTTTTATTCTTATGAGATGCCCGTTTTTTTCCAGGTCAATTAAACATGTTTCCAAAGATGAATATGCCATACTGATGAAACAATTATTTCATGCAAAGGTTGCAGTTTTAGTGAATGAACCGCTACAAAACTTTTGGGGGACATGAACTTTGCTTTCGCATCTTTTTTGAAGAATTACTGCGCAGGCTCGCCGAAGAATTGCCTAAAGCGAATGATATTTTTATTAAACAGGTATAATAACTGTCTTTACGGTTTGGATTGCCACGGGTAAGCTTTGTACTAAATACTTGCGGGGGATTAACCTCATCGCCTCTAAATGAAAGGTCTGCAGAAACATCTCCGTATGCACTCCTAAGTATTGCTGTATCTGCGTATGTTTTACTTCCTAAATCATCCAGGTGATCGGTAAATAACTTACGGAAACCAATTTCAGTACTAAGCATTATTCCTTGAGAAATTGCATATTTTGCGCCCACTCCAAATGGGATTGCAAATTGTGTAAGTGCATATTGCTTCCTGTCAGGATATTCTGCTAAACCCTGTCCTTCGGTTTTTAGTGGCTGCAGATAAAATTTGGTTCCTGCTGTATCGAATGTATAAGGATTGAAATGAAATACCGCTACCCCACCAAATATGTACGGAGTAAACTTATTTAGGTCATTAATTTCTTTTAGCTGCGCTTCAAGTACTAAACTCCCTTCATTGATATTGCTTTGAAAGCTGAGGTTACGGGTGTAATTTTTTGTTCTTGTATCGCTGGCCGAAACCTTGCCCGTTGTATAAGCAGCGGTTACAGAAAAATGTTCAGAAATAATATAAGATAAACCGAGGCTGAATGCAGCATTCGATTGTTGAAAAGTAAAGTTTTTATCCTGTAAATCTCCTCCATAATTAATGATGCCTGCACCAATATTCAGCTGCATGCGTTGGGAGAATAATATTGCCGGTACAATAAAAAATAATAATGTGGTTAAACACTTCATAAGTTAATTTTCATCAAATAAAATTCTTTATATCCGCTCTGTTACTATTCTCAAAAACGCTTACAACCCATAAATTGTTGTTTATGCTCCCCTGCAAAGATTACAGTTGCTCATTACCAATAATCGTTCCACTGTAATATGCAGAATTCACCAAACTCAAATCTATAATAAAATTTATTGCAATAAAGCATACTAATACACTGCTGCGAATTAGGATTTAAAAAATATTTATCACAATTATGATACCAGCTATAGCTTATATGGCATCGTTCCTTGCGTCGCAATCCGTTCATCTGCAGAATATGGATTGAACAAATTTATTACTGCATTAATAACAGTGCCAATGGGGCAAAGGTGCATTTGTTGTTCAGAAAAATTACCGAACGTACAAGAGTGCGACGCAAGAG
>JANXWM010000470.1 GCA_025351145.1 Chitinophagaceae bacterium | reverse complement strand
CACTGAAAATTTTCTCTGTGTTTCTGTGTATTCAGTGGCATCACCTTCATTTGCCTGCGTGTACTGTAGTTCGTGGGTAATTGTACGTTCTTAACTTTATGCAGCAGTTTTAATACCTGTCTATTACACCTGTCAGGAACTGTTCCATCGCATTGCGAATATCAACACCAGCGGCTGTGTGGTTGCCAACTAATATGGAGAAAATTAATGTCTTTCCTTTTTTTGTAATGATGTATCCGCTAAGCGCAATATTATTACTGAGCGTTCCTGTTTTGGCATAAATCTTTCCCTCGAGCCCTTTATATCTTGCGGCCAAAGTACCACTACCACCTGTGGAAAAAATAGTGGTGATGCGGCTCCATTCAAATTCATTGCGCATTTTATTTAATACAAAAACAAAATCCTGCGGCGAAAATAAATTATACCGGCTAAGTCCGCTGCCATCTACCCATTTTGGTTTTTGCGGCATGTTTTTAAAATCCGATTTTATTAAACTGTCAATGATCTTTTCATCACTCATCACGCCGAGCATTTTATTGCTCACCATCAGCAAAGATTGTTCAGCATAAAAATTATCGCTGCGGTGCATCATTATTTTTAATAAAGAGTCTGTTGGCTGCGAATAAATAATGTACCTGCTTGCTGCTGATTGCACAGACCTGAATTTGCCAGGCAAACTAATGCCGCGGTGAACTGTATCAGATAATAATTGCAACGCCAGTGAATCGCTGGTAATAAACGGGGCCTGTATAATGCCTTTATCTGCGCTATCAATTTTTGCTTTGAATGCGTTTGAATAAAAATCACGTTTTAAACCTGTAACAAAAAACCGGTTACTGTTTGCTGTTGACGGGAACTGAATATTCTTTGCGAATGCCTGCGGTGTAACCGTTACAGCAGATGCATTACCTGAAACACTGAGCACATTTCCATAGATGGGCAAAGCACTTCTTTCGGCCATATAATCATCCTGGTAATCGTCCCAGCTCCAGCCGGAGCCGTAAGCATTTTCTTTCCATTTGGGCTGCTGGTAAAATATTGATTTGTCTTTTTGCTGTAGAAATTTTATGACAGGCTGATTGGGGAAATCAGGGTGCAGCAATGTGGGGTCGCCGGTTGGTTCTATTACCAGGAAATTACTGAACTCTGTTACATCAAGGCCAGCAAGGCTATCGCCCAAATATTTCATGGCGGCATAGCAGGTGATGATCTTTGTATTGCTGGCAGGAATAAAGTATTTATCACCGCTATAATTATATAAAAACTTATTTGCGGCAGGATCGAAAATGCTGATGCCTACATGTGCTGAACTTAAATCTTTGCGGTTAACGATATCCTGTTTTGCGGCTTTATCAAGTTGTATGCTTACCGAGCATGAAGAAAGGCAAAAGCTGCATGCGCAAAGAACGATGACAATATTTTTAATCTGATTCATTTTCGAGAAATTGTTTTTTATCGCTTCGGTCTTCGCTTCGGTAAAAGCTGATCTATAATCAGAACGTACAAGAGTGCGACGCAAGAAAGTTTAATAGAATTCCTTCAGCCCGGTTCATCATTAATCAACTTCTTTCTACTGCACGCATCCATCTTTCTGGTATTTCGTTTTGTGATGCCAGCAGGTAATCGCGTTGGCTGCATGCGATAAAATTGCCTTCGGGTAACTGCATCCACCAGCGGCCGGTTTTCTTGCTTTGCAGAAAGGTGGTTTCCACTTCGGCAAAGGCCATTTTATATTCACTGAAATTTTCTGTTTCTATCAAAGCCGCTTCCTGCTTGCCTTTCAGTATACCGTCCATTAAATACCAGAGCATGTGGCTTATTTGTTTTGCGGTAAGGTTGTGTACGTCCTGCTCGTGCAGGTAACCGTAAATGCCCACCGTATTGATGCTGGCGCTCATGCCTGCATACTGCATTAATACGCAGGCCTCTTCACCGGTAAAACCGTTGGGTGTAAGCCGGTTGGCAGGTGCATGCGCATGCTGAATGGCGCTTATATCGAAACTAAAAAGATGGGCATTGCGTATTACCGGTTCCATCTCTTCTATATTCTCTTTTACCTTGCCCACGCGAAAACAATCGAAGCGTAATTTATCAATCGTTTCGAGCATATCGGGGTGTACCATGTAGCTCTGAAAACCAATATGGTTATACTGTTTTATAAAGTTGGGCTCGCCGGTGAGCAGGCGCATTAAAAAACGTTCGCACGGAATTACGCTGTCCATATTAATATCAATCATGGCATCAACGCAGGCAGCTTCAATAATTGTTCCGGCAGCTTCGTACACACTGTACTGCGCCAGTGTAAGATCGTGTGAGCCGCCGAGTATTACCACCTTTTTACTGTGTTTTATCAACTCTGTAACTACTGTTTTTAATGCTGCATAAGTATCCTGCAAACTGGCTCCGGGTTTTATATTGCCTGCATCTGCAATACGTACATCTTTATGCCAGTGAAAGAGGCTGTAGAGTTCTTTTCTCACAGCATCCGGTGCATGCATATTTGGGCGCAGCGAGCCTGCACCACGGTTTTCGCCGCATCCTATTAAAACAATATCGGTATTTTCAAGCGAGGGAAACTGTTCTTCGTAAGCACTGATATTGGCGCCAAGCTGGTTGTGTTTATAGCCCTCATCGTTCGATAAAATATATTTATTCACCGGTTCCAGGAAATCAAGCATCGTATCTATTGGGTGGAATGACATTCGGAAATTTGTTTGCAACAAACATACTGTAAAACAGGGATTAAAATTTTGAGCAGCGATAAAAAAGCAGGGAGAATTTTTTTGAACCGGACTGAGGAATTGCTATGAAGCTTTACTTGCGTCGCACTCTTGTACGTTCAGGTTATGAATCGGCTTTTGTCAGCGAGAGGATTTGAGCCAGGTTATTTTGTAAGGAGGTATCTCCATTTGCAGGTTGCAAGCAAATTACTTAAGTCTAATTAATTTGCCCTGATTAAGGGTTATATGCAAATTCCCGGAGTAGGTTGTTCGGAAATTTATTGTGTCGCCATGTATGTCTTCTAATTTCACTATAGAATTACCAAATGATTTTTGAACTAATTTTTCAAATTCAGTCATTGAATCCAGGTTAACTTTTATTCCTGAATCAAATCGAAGTGAGCAATTATAAATCCATTCAAATTTCCCCTTCACAGAGTCACCATTTTCAAGGTATTTCATATAGGACGTTCTATTTATTTCAATTTTATAGTCTTCATATTGTTTGAAGCTTTCATCAAAATGCACCTTGTATTTTCCGTCAGATAGTTTATCACAAATTGGGATTTTGTCTGTGAAAGACACTATTAAAAAACAAAATGCTATTTGAAACGATGTTTTCATATTTAATATAACACAAATCTAAACATGTCAATCCCCAAATCCAAATGCCCGAAGCTTTTCCTGGCTGTTGAAAGCTCAATATATAATCTGAACGTACAAGGGTGCGACGCAAGGATGCCCGATAGTAATTCTATTGCCGGGTTCATAAATATTTCTTCCCACTTATCTGCCAAAAGCTCCCGGTTACCAAACGTACATCTGCAAATGCAAACAGGCTTTAAAAAACGTGAGCAATAAATTTATTTTAGCTGCCGCATAAAATAACCAATGGAACAAACGGGCAGTTCGTATGCATTAGAAGTGGTTCGCAGTGCGGAACGGGAAGCTTATATACAATTTAAACTGCTGCATAAAAGTTTCGTGGTACTTAAAATAATGAGCGGCGACAATGTGGAAGTGCGGTTGCTGATCAATGAAATACTTGCTGCCGGTGAACACAGTATTTTATTCAGTTACGGTAACCTGCAGCCTTCAGATTACAGGATACGTTTAATGGTAAATAACGATACCGCTATTGATATTGAAAACGAAAATTTTAAAATAAGCTGATATGAAAAAGTATATTTTTTTGATTACTGCATTATGCACTATAAGTTTTGCAAATGCCCAAATAGGCAGCATTATTAAAAATGCAAAGAAGAAAGCTACAGATAAAACCAATACTGCAATTGATAAAACAATTGATAATGCAGGTACTAAGAAAAGCAATGATGCTGCAGCAAAAGATACCGTAAGTAAGGCCGTTGTTAACAATACACCTGATGAAAAAACACCCGCTGAAAATGCAGCACAGGAGCCGGTTGCAGCTCCGCTAAAAACCTATGCCAACTACGATTTTGTGCCTGGCGCAAAAATTATTTTTGAGGATAATTTTACCGAAGACCAGGATGGTGAATTTCCTTCCCACTGGGATCTTATCAATGGCCAGGGTGTGCTGAATAAAAGAGAAGATGGTGAAGCCTTTTATCTTACAGATGGCAACTATGTAAGGGTAACGCCGTTAATGAAAAAGAAAAAATATTTGGGTAAAGAATTCACCGTTGAATTCGATACTTACTTAACAGAAGCTGCTTATGCTGTAAGGATCCACCTCAACGATTCTACCCACCAGGACCTTATTGCCATTCAAACAAATTCAGGCGGCGTTGATTGCAGCTTTCAGCCCGAAAGAAGTTTGTCAGGTTCGTTGCCAGAAGATTTGAAATCCAACAATTATTTAAACAAATGGCATCACTATGCACTCGCTTATAAAAATGGTCAGTTAAAAGTTTACTGCGATGCTACAAGGGTTTTGGTAATTCCCAATTGCGGCGCAGAGCCTGATGTGGTTGAGTTTGCGGGCATTGGTTCGGTAGATGCCCCGATCATTATAAAAAATATACGCATAGCCGAAGGTGCCGGTATGAACATGCTTGGCAAAAAATTTACCGATACAAAAATTATTACGCACGGCATTAATTTCGATGTAAATAAAGCCATTATTAAACCCGAAAGCATGGGCACACTCAATGGCATTGTGCAGATATTAAAAGACAATCCAGAAATAAAATTTGAAGTGGGCGGACACACAGACAGTGACGGCGACGATGCATCGAACCTTAAACTTTCGCAACAGCGTGCCGATGCAGTTAAAGCGCAGTTGATCACCATGGGTGTAGATGCTGCAAGGCTTACTGCAAAAGGTTATGGCGAAACAAAACCCATTGCAGATAACAATACTTTCGATGGCAAAGCCAATAACAGGAGGGTAGAGTTTGTAAAGTTATAGATACATTTTTTTGAACCAGGCAGAAGAACATTTATGAAGCTTTAGTTGCGTCGCACACTTGTAC
The DNA here is from genome assembly GCA_025351145.1 of Chitinophagaceae bacterium. Classification (GTDB taxonomy): domain Bacteria; phylum Bacteroidota; class Bacteroidia; order Chitinophagales; family Chitinophagaceae; genus Limnovirga. Next base: position 13,883 of record JANXWM010000470.1, on the reverse strand, counting down.
TTTCTGTTAATAATTTATCTAAGGCCGCTATATGAAAAACAAAACAGTTTTCATCATCCTGCTGTTTTTAATGAACATGCAATATATATCAGCGCAACAGGCAATTGCGGTTACTGATTCAGCACCTGCAATTGTAAATGGTTTAACAATCGGTTATCGTGTAAAAAGCGCTGAAGAAAAAGAAGTAAAAGATAAAGGCAATTTCAGCAGGTACAATATGCAGTTTTATATCAGCAATACCAGCGGCGAAGCAAAGATCATTTTATACAAACAGGGCTTCACATTGTTAAACGATATATCGGCCGATCTTGTACGCTTCGATTGTTCCAACGCAACAGGAGCAAGGTTAACAAACAAAACCGCCACACTGCAGGCTGCTCCCTGTAATATATTGGCCGATGTTGAAGATAAAGATTGCTCATCTAATAAAACTGTACATAATAAAAGGTTCGTGCAAATTGGCTATTGGATAAAGCCCGGGCAAACGATCAGTTCAAATAGTATCATGATCGTTCCTTTAAATGAGCAGCCAAGGATTACGGCAACCCTGTTAATGAACAATGCTTCCTCAACTGCTTCCACACCTTATGGCCAGCCCGTTTCAAGTGATGCGCAATCATTTTCAAAGATTAAAAACTTTTGGAAAAACACTTATCTCAATATTCAGAACGGGCCGGCTGTTTGTTCAGAGATCGATAATGAATGGTGGAGTGCACAGTGGCAATTGGTTCCTGTTAGCGGCACCAGTTTTTACAACATAAAAAATAAATGGAAAAATAATTTTATCAGCCTCGATCCTTCAGGTGCAGTTGTGCTTACAGGCTTTGCTTCAAACACTTCTATGTGGCAGTTGGAGCAGGTTGCAAACAGTAATGCGGTACGATTAAAAAATAATGCAAACGGTAGTTATCTCAATATTGAAAGCGGCGCACTGCAGTCAACAAAAATATGGAACGATGCATGGAGTGCGCAATGGATAATAGAGCAGGTGCAATAGAAAGTCATTCGAGCCGTACAACTTTATAAATGGCATCGTTTCTCCCCGCAGTAACGGAGTTTTTGTACGTTCTCAGCAATATGCAACCAATCAATACAAATAAAAATAGTTATGCTGCAGTAAACAATTTGTGGAGAAGCTGTATTGAAAGCCCAATATAATTTCTGCAGTATAAGTGTGCGACGCAAGAGAAGCTTAATTTATATTCTTCAGCCGGGCTCAAAAAATACTATATCCTTTTTGTATTAATCCCCCTTAGGGGTTGGGGGGTATTATAAGCCCGTCTTTCATGTGCAGCACACGGTCGCTCATGGTAGCAAGTTCTTCGTTGTGCGTAACAATTAAAAAAGTTTGATTAAAATCTGTACGCAACTGTACGAACAAATCGTGCAGCTCTTTTGCATTTTTACTATCGAGGTTGCCCGTTGGTTCATCGGCAAAAACAATAGAAGGTTTGTTGATCAATGCTCTTGCCACAGCCACACGCTGCTGTTCGCCGCCGCTTAAAGCAGTTGGTTTATTCTCCAGCCTTTCGCCAAGGCCGAGCAATTTTAACAGCCTTGTGGCATCTTCCTGTACTTCTTTTTTTCGGCGGCCCGCAACCCATCCGGGAATGCAAACATTTTCCAGCGCCGTAAACTCGGGCAGTAAATGGTGAAACTGAAAAACAAAGCCAATTTGTTTGTTGCGAAAGTCGGCCAGCTTTTTTCCTTTGAGGGTGTGAACGGGGATTTCGTTTAAAAAAATCTCGCCGCTGTCCGGCGTATCTAAAGTGCCAAGAATGTGGAGCAGCGTGCTTTTGCCCGCACCGGACGAACCCACGATAGAAACAATTTCACCACGGTTAATGGTAATGGCAACACCTTTAAGTACGTGCAGTTGTGCGTAATGTTTTTGAATTCCCCTGGCCGTCAGCATGCAATATTTTTTAAACTGATGAATAAATCTACAACCGCTCTTCTGAATATTTTGCAAATAAAATCTTTCTTTAAGGAAAGTTTTAAACTTAATTTAAACCAGCACACAATTGCTTATTTGGTTATTTCGTTACAACACTTACATTTGCGCAAAATTTACAGTGTATGTTCTGGACTTTAGAATTAGCAAGTTATCTTGAAGAGGCACCCTGGCCTGCTTCTAAAGATGAGTTGATAGACTACGCAATCCGTAGCGGTGCACCTATTGAAGTGGTTGAAAACCTGCAGGAACTGGAAGATGAAGGTGAGATATATGAAAGCATTGAAGATATTTGGCCCGATTACCCGAGCCAGGAAGATTTTATGTTCAATGAAGATGAGTATTAGTAAAGCTACAGGTTTTACAATGCTGTAAATAAGTGCCTTTTAAAATATTGAACCGCTGCTGTAAAAGCAGCGGTTTTTTTATTTGCCTTATACTGAATTTTTTTAAAAGTTTTTGAACCGGGCAGAAGTTTTTTATGGCATCGCCTGTTGCGTCGCACTCTTGTACTGAAGAACCGGTTTGAACTTTTGGCTGCTGTTTGTAATCGCCGCCTGCTGTTCAAAAAAGTTATGAACGCACAAGGGTGCGACGCAACGAAGTTTAATGCATGTTCTTTAGCCCGGTTAATAAAATGTATTATTGCTTATTCTTCAATCTTTGTTCAACCAGGTTAATGGGGTATTTTTTTGCAAGGTTGTTGATGTCGTAAGAAAATTCTTCAAAAGCTTTTTCCCATTCAGCGGCTTCTTCTTTTGTGTACTTGTAAAACCCGTTGCCGTTGCTAACACCATTGCCACCTTCTTTTGCAATGTCTTCAATTAATTTGGGTGTTGAAGTTTGGTTTGAAAGTGTGGGGAACAGGTCTTGCATTACATGATAATATGCCTGCAGGCCGGTAAGGTCCATGTAGCGGAAGAGGCCGCAAAAAGCCATCCAGTGCCCTGCATCATTTCTGCATACCCTGTCAATATCTTCAATACTGGCATAGCCGTTTTCAACAAGATTAAACCCCTCCCTGTACATGGCATACATCAACCTGTTGGTGATAAAGCCACGGATATCTTTGCGCACAAGGGTTGGTTCCTTGCCCCATGTTTCAGCAATTTTATAAAGCGTTTCTGCAATAGCAATATCGCTTTTTGGCCCGCAGATAATTTCGAGGAAAGGCGTGGTAAATGCAGGCTCGGCCCAGTGCATCCCCAGAAACCTTTCGGGGTGCAAAAGCGTTTCCTGCAAGATGGTGATGGGTATTGCAGAAGTGTTGGTGGTAATGATTGTTTCGGGAGAAACAACAGCTTCTATTAAGGCATACACGTTTTTCTTTATGTCAGCATTTTCAATTACACATTCGGAGATGAGGAAACAATTGCGCAGGTCTGCATAGTCTCTTGTATACACAACATTTGCCTGCAATTGCGCTACCTCGTGATTGTGGATACCCTGTTTAAAAGATTCGTTCAGCGCATGCAGGATGTAATCTGGACCGTTTGCCATATCCGGTTCCATTGGAGCGAAAGCGATCACTTTATACCCATTGATCAGCATGGCTGCAACAATGCTGCTGCCCATTAACCCGAGGCCTATTACGCCAACTTCTTTTAATTCACTATTGTTCATAACAGATATATTTAAATGGTTATATTAAATACTGTGGTTGCTTTTCCATGCCTTCTTCTTGTGCCAAATACCTGCATAAAAAAGAATGGTGATATACAACATCATTATTAAAAAAAGTCCTGCATGCGCACCAAACATACTGTTAAGTTGCGCATAGAGAACAGGCAATAAAGCATCGCCTGCGATTGCCATAATTAAAAATGCTGCGGCAGTTTTAGTGAACCTGCCCAACCCTTTTAATGCAAGCGGCCAGATACAGGGCCAGTTAAGCGCATTGCAAAAGCCCATAGCAATTACACATAAAACAGAAGTAAGACCACTTGTAAAAATAGCACCAAGTGAAAAACAGATGCCCAGAAATGCACAGGCTGCAAGGGCCTTACTTTGCTCAATGTATTTTGGTATCAATACAATCCCGGCAAAATAACCGGCCAGCATGGCATAAATAATATAGTCTACAAAAACCTGTGAGGCTGCAGTGGTAAAGCCCATGCTTTGTCCGTAGGGAATAATATAATAACTGGTAATAGATTCTGTGCCTTCTGCGCAAAACAGTGCCAGCACTCCAAGTATCAAATTCGGGAACTGCCAAATGCTGTTATGCGAGGGGCCATCACCTTCTGCATTGGAATCTTCTTCATTTACCACCGGCAGTTTAACCACCCACATAATGATAGCCATTACCAGCAGCAGCAGTGTAATAATGATGTATGGATTAATAACACGCAACGACATATTATCTAGAGCAGTTATCTTTTCAGCATCACTCATTTTTGAGAGGCCAGAGATAATGGCATCTGCATTCAATAAAAGTATGGGGCCTAAAATACGCTGACTTAAAATACCTGCTACTTTATTAAACACGCCCATTAAACTGTTGCGCTGACCTGCACTTTCAATTGGCCCAAGTATAGTGATGTATGGATTGGCTGCTGTTTGCAATAGAGCCTGCCCCGTACCCATTAGAAACAGGCCGAACAGGAACAATGCATAGTTTCTTGAATAGGCTGCAGGAATAAATAATATTGTGCCCAGCGCCATAATAACAAGACCAAAAACAATACCTTTTTTAAACCCGATTTTTTTAAGCAACCATGATGATGGTAATGCCATAACCACATAAGCAATGAAAAAAGAAAAGGTGACCAGCGTGGTTTGAACGCTGTTTAATTGAAGTGTGATTTGAAAGTACGGAATAAGGATACTGTTGAGCCAGGCTGCAAAGCCGAATACGCCAAACAATAAACCGATCATCAACAACGGGATAAAATACCTGTTCTTATTACTCATGTTTTAGGGCTATAATTGTTTAAATACTTTTGATGCTGTTTCAAGCGCAGTATGAATATCTTCTTCAGTATGTGCTGCAGATATATACCATAATCCACGGCCAATAATACGGATGCCGTTATCGTGCATGCCTGCAATAAATTTGTTCAGCTTTACTTTATCATACAGAAGTACATCCCTAAAATCATTTACCTCTTTCAAATCTGTAAAACCAGTATGCAGCATGGGCCCTAAGCCCTGTACTAAAAGATTGCTGTTGTATTTTTTACCAATGGCACGCAAGCCTTCCATCAATTGAAGGCCCAGCTTAAAAATCCTTTCATACACATTTCCCGATTCCAGCACTTCAATAGTACCGATAGCTGCGGCAACAGTAGAGTTGCTGCTGTTCATAGTACCTGCATGAATTACTTTGCCTTCTGCTACCAAATTCATCCATTCTCTTTTACCAACAATAGCAGAAATAGGATAACCGCTTGCAATGGCTTTCGCAAAAATGGCAAGGTCAGGTATAATATTAAAGTAGGATTGTGCACCGCCCAAAGAAGTCCTGAAACCGGTAATCACTTCATCAAAAATGAGCGCAATATTAAATTCGTTGCAAAGATTTCGCATGCCCTGCAGGTAACCATCTTTGGGCATAATACACCCATTGTTGCCCATAATGGGCTCTGTAATGATCGCGGCAATTTCTCCGTGTTTTTCTTTGATTGTTTTTCCGAGTAAAGCCAAATCGTTCCAGGGTAAAATAATAAAATTGTCTTCCACATGTTCGGGCAGGCCTGCTGTCCAGGGAAAAACATTTGGATCTACTCTCGATCCCAAGGCTTCTACCGAAGGCGTTGATAATCCCCACGCCACATTATCGAGCCAGCCATGGTAATGGCCTTCGAAATGTAAAAATTTTTGCTTGCCCGTTTTGGCCCTCGCAATCCTGAATGCTGTTTGAACAGCTTCCGAACCATCTAAACAAAAGCGCATCAATTCAGCGGATGGAATTAGTTGCTGCAGCTTCTCTGCAAGCTCAATTTCAAGTATATGCTGACCTGCATACAGCTGCCCGTTTCTTGCATACTCCTCTACCATTTTTACCACATGCGGATGGTTATGCCCAACAATCATTGGGCCCTGGCTTAATGTAAAATCGAGGTATTCATTTCCATCCACATCGTAAATCCTGCTACCCTCTGCATGAGAATAAAAAATGGCGTGCGGGTGATTGTATTTTCTAAATTCCGAAGACACACCACCCGCCAAAGATTTCTTTGCACGTTCTAATAATTTAGCAGATTCTTCGTATGTAAACATTTCATTTATTGCTTTGTTTTATAAATGCTTTTTATTAACCCAACTTCATTTATTCTATTGATCGTCCCTTGCGTCGCACACTTGTACGTTCGGAACAACTACCCGTCACTGCGAGGAACGAAGCAGTCTGTGCTTTAAAGTTAAACAGGGCTGTAAATAATGATCAAATTACATCTACATGCCGTTCAAAAAGAAAGCTTACCATTTACTTACATCTTCATCCCATAAATCCTTCCAGTCAGGATTTACTGAATTAATAAGCTCGTTCTTCTGCTTTCTGTTACCAGCTTTAATTCTCTTTTCTTCCGAGATCGCTTCTTCAATAGCGGGGAAGGTTTTATAGTAAATAAGATGAATAACATTATACTTTGCAGTAAAACTTTCTGGATAAACTTTGTTTCTATGTTCCTGCACTCTTTTAATTAAATTAGAAGTTACACCTGTATAAAGAACTGACTTTAATGCATTGGTCATAATATATACAGCTCCTCCTTTTTGCATATTGCTACTTTATGATCTTTCAAATTTTATTGAGCTGTATTTTATTCATTCAACCAAACATGCGAAACACAGATTGCTTCGTTCCTCGCAAAGACGCACGACATTCCGAACGTACAAGTGTGCGACGCAACAGACGATCAATTGAAATACTTCTGCCCGGTCCATAAAAAAACACACAAAATACCTGCTGATTAAAACAATGCTTTTAATTGCTTAATCGCCGATTCGGTCAATTTTTCCCCTGCACCAATTTCATACTTTGTTGTACCCGGTGTTGTTTCGTAACCCGTGATCATGGGTGTAAAACCTTTTGGCCCCTGCGTAAAGGAAACCCTGGTGGGGAAATAACCTTTTTCATCATTGGTTAAGCCCATCACCATCGTGTTTTTGCAGGGCGATTTTGCTTTAATGTCCATTCCAAATTCGGTGAACATTTCGCCGGGCAAACCCACGAATGCAGCATCGCCAATCCGTATCACCATTACTTCCAGGCTATCCACCACATCCTGTGTGCGGTGCATTTCAATCCAGTCCTTTGCATACTGCGCATCAGGTATTCCATCAGCTTGTGCAGGGGGCATACCTTCCTTCTCCACTTTCTTCATAATGCCCTGCGCCCATGCAAATTGTTCATCTGTTATGGTGATGTGTTTTACCGGAACCATCTCTTTTGAAACTTCGAGTATGTCGCTCGAAACAGGCTTTTCATTTCTTATTGCTTCGAGGGCTGCAACACCGAGCATATAACCGATACGCTGACATTCCTGGTAAGTATCGGGGAAGCCAACTTTGTAATCAACCTGTGTTACATTGCCGCATGTTCCGTTGAAAAACATGGGCATATAATCTTTGCCTTTTGCCCTGCGTATTGACTCTGCCATGTAGCCGGGATAGTCGGCAGTGTACAACCAATTGTTGCCAGTAAGTGTTGTTGCATGACAGGCGAAATTTACAACAGCTCCTTTCTGCTTTCCGTTTTGTGTTACAGAAAGTGTAATCACTTCAGGATCTATTGGCCCCCATGGTTCTATTACAAAACCGGGTGTAAATTTTTCCCAGCACATGTGCGTGGTGCCGTCAATACATTTAAGGCGGCGGTTATGCGAAATCCTGTCTTCTGTTGAACGCCCCACCGCCAGCACAGAAGGTTTTAAATTTTTATCTGCTTCCACAACTGCACCCGCTGCTTTGCTAAGAAACTCTTTTACTTTTGGCGCATTCAATTCAGCCACGGGGCCGCTGTGTGTATGCGTTGCCATGATCATTACATTCTCTGCTTTGATAGTTGAATGAGCAGCGATATAAGCACGCATCATTTCAATGGTTTCCTTGGGAATGTAGCAGATGTCGACAGTAAGTAATGCAACCTTCTCGCCTTTCTGATTGGCTGCCACCAAAGCCTTTGCATACAAAGAATCATGCACACCACGGGAAGCATAATCATTGCCACGGTAATTGCCCGCCATGTCAAGACCAACCTGCGGTGTATAATTTACCTCGGCAATGCCGATCAGCAATGTTGATTTTACCTGCTGTGCATTACTTGTAAAAGACGTAAAAAACAAAACGGCTACAACCAGTAAAGCAGCGTGAACTTTTATTTTATTCATTGCAAATAGAATTACGATTTAATGGATCATCATTTTTACAGGAACATTATTTAAGAAGCGTATTTATTTTGAACCAAACTTCATTGCTGCTATTAAACCCAGTTGCGTCGCACTCTTCAGGGTTCTGTTATCTATTGTGCATGGTGCATCAGCAAGCACTCAAAGCAGTTCCCTTTAATCAGGCATTTTTACAATGGCATCAATTTCCACTTTTATATTTTCAGCTAATACAGACTGCACAGTTGTACGTGCAGGCTTTATACCGGTGAAGTAAGAAGCATACACTTTGTTGTAGCGGTCAAAATCTTTTATATCAGATAAATGCACGGTACATTTTACCACATCATCGATGGTTGCGCCTGTAGCCTCAATGATGGCTTTTATATTATCCAATGTTCTGGTGGTTTCCTCTTCAATTGTGCCCAATACAAATGTGGAGGTTTTAAAATCTACCGCTGCCTGGCCACTTACAAAAAGAAAGCCATTCACCAACACGCCGTCGGAGTATGCACCTGTTACAAAATTCAGGTCCCTGTCAGGATGTACAATTTTAGTCTTACTCATAAATAAATTTCTAAAGTTTATTAAAAGCTGTTTGTAAAAAATTATAGAAGTTAAAAGTTACGAACTCCTGCATTTTCATTTTAAAATTATGCTGCGTTGTTTAACTGTTTGCTTTTATATCACCTATCAATTTCAAAATCCTTTCATTCACTTCGCTGATATACTTAACAGAGGAAGCATCCGGTATATAAGCCGCCTTTCTTGAATTGCTGTTTGTAAGAATGCCCCTTGCCATTAATAATTCTTTCTCTGCATAATGAAACAGCTCCATGTTTTGCAGCGAAAAGAATATCTGCGGCATCACACGCTCAAATATTTCAAAGGCTTTTTCTGTATCTCCATTTTTGCGTAGCGAAAACACTTTTTGCAAAATATCAGAAACGCCAAGTCCCGGCATTACCCCGCTGATGCCTATGGGAACCAACTCCATTAAATAAAGCCCTCCCCATCCTTCGAATACGCCAACTTTTCCTTCGGTTGCTTTTATAATGTTTTCAAACTTTGTGGCGCATAAGGGCTCTTCTAATTTCAGGTATTTGAAATTGGAATGCGCATTGCGCAAATCATTAATCAGGGATACGCTTAATGAAGAACCACCGGGATTAAAGTCCTGTATTAATACGGGTGTGTTTGGTATTGATGCAAAAAATTCGGAGAGATAGGCTTTGATAGAAGCCTCAGGTAAATTAAAAATTCGTGGAACGGCCAACGAAATAATGTCAGCGCCTGCTGCCACATTTGCCAACGCCAGTTTGATAGCAATTTTTAAAGATGGGCTGTTAGACTGAGCCATAATTTTTATGCGGCCGGCAGCCTGGTCAATAGCAATTTTTACTACCTGTAATTTTTCCTCGTCGGTTAGTTTATAAAATTCACTGGCATAGGCGGGCAGGCAAACGGCCTGCAAACCTGCACCCACTGCAAATTCAATTAAACTTCTAAGTGCGGCTTCATCTATTGCTTCATTTTCTAAGAAGGGCGTGGGAATAATAGGTACCACACCTGCCAGTTCTTTCACGTTTTCCATGCTTAAATATTTATTGAAATTTTATTTTTTTAATGCAATTTTTTACAACAGTTATGCTGGCTTATAAAGATGGATGATTTTAGCAAGATTTATTTCATTTTGAAAAAAATCTTTCTTCAATATTTTTAAATAAATATTCAGTTTTTGTTTGAAGCTGTTTAACTTCATTTCTCAGGCTAAAGTTCATGGAGCGTTTTAAGTTTTAAGTAATAAGTTGTAAGTGTTAAGGGCTGTTCTTTTGATGCTTTATATGATCGACTTTGGCAGTGATAACCCTGCCAAACTTATTGAAGAACTTTTTATGAAACATCTTTTCCCCGGAGATATTTTTAAGAGGAAATAAAATCATTGTTATTGTCCGGGCATTATATCATTGGGTATCGGTTCTTGCGTCGCACTCTTGTACTGCATAACCGGTTTGAACTTTTGGCTGCTGTTTGTACCCGCCGCCTGCGGCTCAAAAAAGTTATGAACGTACAAGAGTGCGACGCAAGAGAAGCTTCATAGCAGTACTTGCTTCTGGCCAATAAAAAAAATGACTTAATTACTATTGGTTGAATCTTTTTTTAATGCCTGGCGGGTGATTCTTTGTATGGCTGTATCGGTTGCTAAAAGTTGTGGCTCATCCTTTGGAAAATCGAAGCTGTAAGATATACTTACGCCCTGCCTTATGCGGCGGCCTATGATGCCGGTGCTTACATCTAAACTGCTTTTGTTGAAGACGATTGCCCGCAGTTTTCTGTCGCGGGAAAGTACGAATTGCACGGATATATCAGGCAACCACTGGAAGTTACCAGACTGCACCGCTGAACCGCTGATATTGAAATCGAGACCAGTGCCAAAAGTGATGATGACTTTGTTGTTAGCGAGGCTCTGACTGAGTTTGAGGTTGATGGACTGCCGGTCTAACCGGTTGGATGTACTTGATGTTCCGTATAAAACTGCACTGCTGTAAGTGGAAGTGTTTACATCGAACTGCAGGCTTTTATCGCCGGTAATTTTTGCGAGCAGGTTGGATACAAGTTTGTTTAACTCGCCGGTTATTTTTTGTGAGATGGTATTGATGCCTGTGTTGCGTGCAACGTTGCCGCCACCGCCGCCAATATCGCCATAAGGCGCAAACGAATTGAACACGATAAGCCAGGTTACCTGCTTAAGCATTTCGTTGTCGTCGCTCTGCACTTTGTCTAAAAACAGCTTGAGGTTATTATCGTTTTTAATGGGGCTGTTATCTGGAAAATCGAATGCGAATTTTATCTGCGGATTGGTGAGTTTACCGGTTAAAGAAGCGATAACATATACCTCGCCACGGTAACCGGCCACTGTACCTCCGAGGTTGATGCCGGTATTGGTAAGCAAGTCGTTGAACGTTACATTTTTTGCGGTGTATTGAGCATCTACATGCATATCTGCCCTATATGGATCACCGGTCCATTCTATATAATTACCTGCATCTGTTTTAAGATCGAAAGGTTTGCGGAGGAAGGATTGAAAATTAAAATTGTAGCCACCGCTTTCAATGTTGTAGCGGCCGTTCATGGTCATGTTGCCATTGGCGGGAACAGCGATCCTTAACCTGCCGTTGCCTGTAGCTTTAATTACATCGCCGGTAAGTTCATCAAGTATAAGATCTATCTGTGCCTGGTTGTTGGCTGTGAGATCGAGGTCGATATTTAGCTTGGTATCGCTTTCTGGTTTTTGCTGCTCTGATTCAGTTCCGTATTTTTTGAAAACGATGAAGTCTGCATCGGCACTTTCTTTACTGGTAGAAGTGGCTATAAAAATATGGGTGCTATCATTAACTGCACCGGTAATTTTCATACGCATATTTTCCTGGGGGCCTTTTAGGCTTAAAGTGGCTCTGCCAATGGCTTTTCCATAAAACTGCTGATTATCTTTTGCTTTGGTATCCAGGAGCAAAAGTTTGTCTGTGGACATGTCAAAATCGTACTGCATTTTTTTAAAACCGCTCTCAGCAAGAACGCCACTCACATTTCCTGTATTGTTGTATTTATCGCGGATCTTAAAATTTCCAAAGTTGATACCATGCTCGTCGAACACGAAATAGGCAGAATCAATTGTATACCGAACCTGTGTGTATTTAACAGTGATCGCTGCATCTTTGAGGCTTATTCTTCCCAGTAGATCGGGGGCATTTGGATTGCCTTTTATGTTTAGGTCGCCGGTGGCAAAGCCGTCTATATCTGTGAACAAATTATCAAGGAACTGGTTGATTAAAAAGACTTTTGTGTTATTGAGATGCACTGTCGTATTTAACGGAGTGCCGGTTGAGTCTTTTATATTATAATAACCATCCGCATTAAAATTATAATTTTTGTTATTCGATTTTACTTTCCAGTCAACTTTACCAAGCAGATTATCGTAACCCGCATTAATATAAACTACACCCACAGAATCATTATCAAGACGAAACTGTTCTACTGCAATAGTAGCACTTGCGTTGAACCTATTATAAAAATCACGCAGGTGAACATTGCCGTTTGCAAGACCTTCTATTCTTGGTTTATTAGTAAACAGCGGCACAAAATCTCCGAGGTTAACATTCGATAATTTTACAACAAGGTTACTTGTGTTGCCACCATCTTCTTCTTCAGATTCTACTGTAATTTCCTGGAAACCCTGCGTGAATTTTACATTCTTTGCCGAGGCGAAATTTTTTCTGATTACAATTTCGCCTTCCTTGTCTAATTGCCATTTATTAGAATTCACTACAAATGAGGAAGGTTGAAAATTAATTCTTACACCATCTTCGAGCGTATAAACGTTTGCGTTAAGGTCAGCTTCATTCAATGTTTCATTAGCACTGGTAGAAAGATGCAGGGAAGAAGTATCGTGAATAGAGCTTATATCAAAATGTGTATTTGGAAAAAAGAGGCTGTCGCCGACATAAATTTTACCTACATCACCATTCAAATTTAGACTGTCTAAGCTGCCTACACCCTTTATTAATGCATTGTCCAGGGCATATTTATCAAACCTTGCGTGTGGTATTTTGGCATACAGGTAAAGACCAGAGTCCTGCCGGTTTGTGTTTACACCACCAATGATTTGTGCACTATCTAAACCAGATAATCTTGAGTCAATTACCCTGGCATATTTATCAAAGTCTTTCGTATTTACCTCTACAATAAACTGCTGGTTTTTGGGTGTTGATTTGGGGATATTGATATATGCCGGATAATACCGGCTTAAAAATGATTGAAAACTATTGGGTAAATCGAGGATATTATACTGACCAGTTACTTTAGCATTAAACTGATTACTTTCAACACTTAATACTTTTTTATTAACGTCATCATAAGACGCATTAACAGTAAGTGAATCAAAATCAAGCTGGGTACTGTCGTGCATTAAAGTAGCATTCAGTATTTTGGCCGAGCCGAGGAATGCATCAATGTTGCGGCCGGTAAAGTTAAGATCGAAAAGTCCGGTAAGTGTAAAATTTTCGTTGGTGAAATTGAGCTTCTTAAAGTTTGCAGTACCTAAGTCCCCCAACACATTAAACTTAGGCTGCTCACCTGTAAAGTCAACCTCGACGGTACTTGTAAAATCAAAATTTGGATCGCTTGCTTTAAAATCGCCATTGAATTTTTGCTTTTCAACGGCGCCGTCAAAGTTGAGATTGTGATAAGTATAACCATTAAAAACAAGTGAATCAAAGGTGCCATCCAACTTTGTTTTGGCCCTGTCGAGCGCAAAACTTTTTCCTTCAATCTTTCCATTAAAGCTCACTTTGCCAAGAGAAGGAACTTCAAGAAACTTACCCAGTTCAAATTGTTTCGATTGAATATTTCCTTTGTAAGCAGGTTCACCTTTTTTGGGTAAGGTTAAAGTAATATCGCTGTAAATGCCCCCAAGCAAACTGCTGATATTACCTTTTGTTTTGAAGTTATTGATAGTACCGGAAAAATCTCCGCGAAAAAGGATGTTACCAAGAGCAGCGAGGTCGGGGCTTGTAATATTTTTTATACCCGGGTACATAAAA
>JANXWM010000467.1 GCA_025351145.1 Chitinophagaceae bacterium | reverse complement strand
ACCGGAACACTTGAAGAATGGGGAGATGAAACAAACATCTTTCGTTCAATCGGTGTAGAGCCGATCATCAATTGCCGCGGTACATTCACCATTATCGGGGGGTCTATCGAAAGGCCCGAAGTACGTGCAGCCATGGAAGCTGCATCGAAGAATTTTATACAATACGATGAGCTTGCAGATGGCATCAATAAGCGCCTTGCAGAAATTACCGGTGCTGAATGGGCCATGGTTTCCGCGGGTTGTGCTGCAGGGTTAAAACATATTACTGCAGCATGTGTTACCGGTGGTAATCCAGAAAAACTGATACGCATTCCCAACCTCGAAGGCTTTGAAAAAAACGAAGTGGTGATACCTTCGTCCTCGCGAAATGTGTATGATCATGCGATAAGAAATATTGGTGTGAGAGTTATACAGGTCGATACACTGGCGCAAATGGAAGCAGCTTTGAATGAGCGCACTGCAATGATCTACTTAATGGCATTTGATGAGGCACAACCCGATAATGAGTTTACGCTGGCAAATGTTTCAAGGATTGCAAAGCCAAAGAATATTCCTGTACTGATCGATGCAGCTGCGGAGGTATTGACCATTCCAAATGTTCATTTACAACGCGGCGCAGATATAGTTGCCTACAGTGGCGGCAAAGCCATTTGTGGTCCGCAGTGTGCAGGTTTATTATTGGGTAGAAAAGATATACTAATGTCTGCATGGCAGGCAAGTTCACCGCACCATGGGCCGGGCCGCGATAACAAAGTAGGCCGGGAAGAAATGATGGGGATGCTTGCCGCTGTAGAAGCATGGACAAAGCGTGATCATGCCGGTGAATGGAAAACATGGCTGGGTTATCTTGATACAATTTCTAAAAAATTAACTTCCATTCCCGGTGTTACTGCATCTGTTTTTGAACCAACAGAATTATCCAACAGGTCACCGGTATTGAATGTATTTTGGGATCCTGTAAAATTCAATATCACCGGTGCTGACATAGCAGAGCTGGTGGGCAGAAGCAAACCAAGAATTGCAGTTGGCAGTGATGATAAAGACGGGCAATCATCACTTAATATTACAACAGGACAAATGCAGCCGGGCAATGATATGATCGTTGCCAACAGGCTGTATGAAGTGCTTACAACAAAACGCAGTCCTAAGATCACAACAATGGTAATGCCAACAGTGAACCTCAGTGGCAGTTGGGAAGCAACGATTCAATTCTTCAGCAGTACCAGCAGGCACATGCTCTTTATTGAGCAGGATGGCAAATGGATTAAGGGTGCTCATAAAGGTGATTTTACTACGAGAGAATTAACCGGTGAAGTGGAAAGTGATACCAGTGTAAAAATGAAAAGTTCGGAACATCGTCCGGGGGATAATGTAACGTTCATCTTCACCGGAAAAATAAATGCGGATACGATTTCGGGTTCGATCTACATGGGTGAATACCGCACTGCAACCTTTATCGCAAAGCGCACCAGTTATAAGATTGCTCCAGGTTCTATAAGTGTACCCGGTGGACCACCGCTGGCAACGTAGCCCCCGCCCCTAAAGGGGAATTTAAACCCTTTGCTGCCGGCAGCTTTCCGTTTTTTTATTTGTAGTGGTGCTGTTTAGTTTGCTCAATAAAGTTATAAACGTACAGGAGTGCGACGCAACGAAGTTTAATAGTAGCAATGCAGTTCGGTACATAAAAAAATATCAGGTGATGATGCATAGTAAAAAAATATCGTGTTTGATCTTGTGTGTGATGTTTTTGTTTGAGTCATTGCGTGCACAGCAGTTTGACCTGCTGTTGAAAGGTGGCCATGTAATTGATCCAAAAAATAAGATTGATGCGCAGATGGATGTCGCTGTTGCAGCCGGTAAAATTGCGCAGGTATCAACAAATATTGACCCGAAAAATGCAAAGCAGGTAATTGATGTAACGGGCATGTATGTAACACCAGGCATTATTGATATGCATGTGCATGTGTTCAACGGTGCTGATGTGGATTCGTATATCGCCGATGGTTTAACGAGCCTGCCACCGGATGGCTTTACATTTCGTGCAGGTGTTACAACAGTGGTGGATGCTGGCTCATCGGGCTGGAGAAATTTCCGGGAGTTTAAAAAGCAAACCATTGATAAATCTCAAACACGTGTGCTTGCTCTATTAAACATTGTTGGTACTGGCATGTATGGCCGCTTTGAAGAGCAGGACACAAGTGATATGAACCCGCAGCAAACTGCATGGATGATTAAAAAATTATATCCGGAGATTATTGTTGGCATTAAGTCTGCGCATTACTGGGGCGATTTTACGCAAGTGGATAAGGCAGTACAGGCAGGCAATCTTGCCAATGTTCCCGTGATGGTTGACTTTGGTGAACACGATCCGCCGAATTCGATTGAAGCATTGTTCATGCAGCATTTACGGCCCGGGGATATCTTCACGCACACTTATGCTTATGGCCCTAAAACAAGAGAAACAGTAGTGGATGAAAATTTGAAAGTGAAGCCCTTTATTTTTAAAGCACAGCAACGTGGGATCATTTTCGATGTGGGCCATGGTGGGGGTGCATTCTCATGGAGACAGGCTGTACCTGCGGTGCAGCAAGGCTTTCTGCCAAATGTCATCAGCACCGATCTGCATTCGCAAAGCATGAACGGCGGCATGAAAGACATGAGCAACGTAATGTCTAAATTTCTTGCATTGGGTTTATCATTGAATGATGTAATACTTCGTTCAACATGGAACCCTGCGCAGGTGATTAAGAGACCTGAGCTTGGTAATCTTAATGTAGGCGCGGATGCAGACATTGCTGTGTTCAGCATTCGCAAAGGAGACTTTGGATTCTTAGATATACGCAACACTGTCTTAAAAGGTACGCAAAAACTGGAGACAGAATTAACGCTGCGTGCAGGAAAAGTGGTATGGGACCTTAATGGTATTGCTGCACAGCCATGGCAGAATGAATTGAAAAAATAGCAATGAAGAAACGTGCAGCATATACCAACCAATTAAGCAACTGGCATCCTGCGATTGAAAGATTTATCCTTTTAATTGTGTTGATGTCTGTTGGTGTTTATGCGTCGGCACAGCAATATGATTTGCTGATAAAGAATGGACATGTGATTGATCCAAAAAATAAAATTGACGCAGTAATGGATGTTGCTGTAGCAGATGGAAAGATTGCAAAAGTTGCTAAAGATATTCCCGCAGCAGATTCAAAGAAAACAATTGATGCATCAGGGCTTTATGTAACGCCCGGTTTAATAGACATGCACACGCATGTTTTCGTTGGCAGTAAAGCAGGAACATTTGCGGATGGTATTTACAGCGTATCGGCCGATGATTTTAGTTTTCGGTCAGGTGTTACAACAATGGTGGATGCGGGCACTTCGGGCTGGCAGAATTTTGCTTTGTTCAAAGAACAGGTGATTGATCATTCGCAAACACGCATACTTGCTTTCTTAAATATTTTTGGTGCTGGCCTTGCCAGTGGACAAGCGATAAAAGATATCAGCAGCATTAACAAAGATTCTTCGATTGCCATCATGCAGCGATATAAAGACATTATCGTCGGTTCAAGAATTGGTCACTATGATGGCAGCGACTGGGCACCATTTAACAGTGCTCTCGATGCTGCAACAAAAATGAATGAACCACTTTTTGTTGAATGTCACTTGCCGCAATACAGTTTGCGGGATCAGTTGAACAAGATGCGCCCCGGGGATATAATCACACATTCTTATGAAGAGATCAGTGAGCGCATGCCGGTTGTCGACAGCAATGGAAAACTTAATTCGTTCGTGCTCGATGCACAGAAGCGCGGTGTATTGTTCGATGTTGGTCATGGTGGTGCAGGTTTCTGGTTTAGCCAGGCTGTGCCTGCGTTTCAGCAGGGTCTGGCACCAAATACTTTTGGTACAGATCTTCATCGTTTCAGTATGAATGCGGGCATGAAGAGTATACTCAACGTGATGTCGAAATACCTCAACATGGGCATGAGTTTGAATGATGTTGTAACCCGTGCCACATGGAATTCTGCAAAGGCCTTGAAGCATGAAGAGCTTGGTAATTTGAGTGAAGGTGCTGTTGCTGATATTGCCATACTCAATCTGCTGCATGGAAATTTTGGTTTTGTTGATGCAGGTGGCAAGCGTTTGAATGGCGATAAAAAATTAGATGCGGAACTAACGTTACGTGCTGGAAAAATTGTGTGGGATCTTAATGGTTTATCAGCGCAGCCTTTGAAGTAAAGAGAAGGTGATGAACCGGGCTGAAGAATAAGCATTAAGCTTTCGTTGCGTCGCACACTTATGCGTTCGGAACAGAATTGAACAAATACAAACCGCAGAGACGCAAAGCCGCAGAGAGTGAGGCTCAGCGTCTCCCCGTCTTTGCGGTTAATGGCTGTTGAAAGCTGCTTTATAATCAGAATGCACAATTGTGCGACGCAACAGAAGCTAAATAGAATTATAAAAGGTTGGGTCATAAAAAATATCAACTTCATTAATATACATGCAAGAGAAAATAGATAACGCATTTAGGCTTGTTTGTTTGCTGTTTGTATTGTTTTGCTTTGTTCAATGCAACAATGCAATCAAACTACCACCCGGAGATCCGGATAACGGGGGACTCTTTTTGCCTGGTGGTTTTGAAGCAGTTGTTGTTGCTGACAGTACAGGCCCGGCAAGGCATATTGCTGTTAGCGATAACGGAGACATTTATGTGAAGATGCGGCACTCAGAAAGAGGCCATGGCAATCTTGCATTACGGGATACCAATGGTGATGGTAAAGCAGATTCATCTGTGCACTTTGGCGATTATAATAATGAAGGCAGTCTTGCCAACTGCATGCGTATACATGATGGCTTTTTGTATTTTGCTTCGGAGCTTGTCGTTTACAGAATGAAACTGACACCCGGCAAAATGGTTCCCGAAGGCAAACTGGATACAGTGTTTACAGAAGAAGATTCAAGAGGTTCACACTGGCATATAACAAAACCAATTGCGTTTGATGACAAAGGACACCTGTATATTCCATTTGGTGCACCTTCCAACGCTTGCCAGGATTTGGTAAGAACACCCGGTGGTACACCCGGCTTTGCAGGGATGGATCCTTGCCCTGAACTGGAAGACTATGCAGGCATCTGGGAGTTTCCTGCAGATAAAATCAACCTAACAAAAAAAGATGGAAGAAAGTTCGCAACAGGAATTAGAAGTGTTGTTGCAATGGACTGGAATAAAGACGATAAAAATTTATATGTTGTAATGCATGGCCGCGATGATTTGAATATGTTATGGCCAAATATGTTTTCTCAATGGCAAAGTGCGGTGCTACCTGCAGAAGAATTTATAAGGGTCAAGGATGGAAATAATTTTGGCTGGCCCTATAGCTATTATGATCAGATGCAACAAAAAAATGTGCTTGCCCCGGAGTATGGCGGCGATGGTAAAAAACCTGCAAGAGACAGAACAGTTCAAAATCCTATCATCGGTTTTCCTGCACACTGGGCGCCTAATGATTTACTCTTCTATGAAGGTGACCAGTTTCCGGAACACTACAAACATGGTGCATTCATTGCTTTTCATGGCAGCACAAATCGTTCACCATATCCGCAGGCCGGATATTTTGTTTGCTTTGTCCCGTTTAAAGATGGACAACCTTCCGGCAATTGGGAAGTATTTGCCGATGGCTTTGCAGGGGTTGATCCAATCGTAAATACAAGCGATGCAAAGTACAGACCCATGGGCTTGGCAATGGGCCCTGATGGTTCATTGTATGTTTCTGATTCACGCAAGGGAAAGATTTGGCGCATCATGTTCAAAGGTGATAAAAGCAAGTTTGGCAAGGAGCAACTCGCAGCGATGGAGAAAAGAAAAAGCAACTCAAACATCCGCACGCCGGATGAGGTGAATGATAATTTATACAAAGGCTCGGTGATGCCGGGTTCGCAGATTTACATTAAGTATTGTGTAAGCTGTCATCAATACAATGGTGAAGGTGATGGAAACCGTTTTCCACCGGTAAAAAATTCTGACTGGGTTAAAGGTGATAAAACAAAACTCGCCAATGTTGTATTGAATGGATTAAACAAGCCGGTAAAAGTAAATGGTAAAGAATACAACAGCATTATGCCTTCGCACAGCTTTTTAAAAGATGAAGAAATAGCACAGGTGCTTACCTATATGCGACAGCATTTTAATGATCAGAAAGATTCAGTTTCGGCGGCTGAGGTGAAGAAGCTTAGAGGAAGCAGTAAGTGATAAGTTGTAAGTAATAAGTTTTAAGCATGTATGTTTTTTGATGCTTCATAGTCCGAACGTACAAGAGTGCGTCCCGATGAAACATACGGGATCAAGAACGCAAGAGAGGCCTCATAGAATCCATGCTGCGGGGCTCAAAAATCTCTCCTTTAAAAAAAGCATATTCAGTATTTCATGATGTTCTCATCCTATGTCCATGCTTTTTTTATTACACGCAACCAGTTACCAAAAAATATATTGTCGATATTTTCTTTAGTATATCCGCGGCGGGTAAGTATCTCTTTAAATTGTACAATATCGGCGATGGTGTCCATATCGTAAGGCGTTTGTTCGGTACCAAATAATCCATCAAGATCGGTTCCAAAACCAATGTGCAAACAGCTACCGGCGAGTTGACAAATATGATCAAAATGATCTACTAATTTTTCGAGGTTAATGCCTAAATCTTTGGGATGATCTTTTCCCATTTCAAAATCAGCATGCAACATCCACGTATCAAGTGCACCGCCAATAACGCCATCTCTTTCAATAATTATTTTTATTTGCTCATCAGAAAACTGTCTTTCACCGGGCACCAGTGTGCGGCAGTTTTGATGGCTTGCCCAAACCGAACCATTGAAAGTATCCATGGCTTCAAAAAAGCCCTTATCGGTTAAATGTGTGGCATCGAGGATGATGTTCAAGCGATCCATTTCCCTCAGTAATTCTTTGCCAATTAATGTTAAACCGCTGCCATCAGAATGCGTGCCTGCTGCATATCTTCCGGGGCCAAAATGTGCAGGCCCGATAGCCCTTAAACCCTGCTGATAATATTTTTCCAGGTAGCTTAAATTGATGATTGAATCTGCACCTTCTAAACTTAAAATATATCCAACTGGTTTTTTGTTATTTGGTATGGTTGCATCATGCCACAGGGCCAGGTGTTTTTCAATTGCAGACCAGTTATTGATCTGCACCATCTCACCCATCTCTTCCATTACTTTGTACCATGCGAGTTGCGCCTGCCCGTATGCATAGGCTTGTGCAGGTGAATGCCAGACGGGTAAATTAAGTGTAGCCAAAGGATTGCCTGCTGCAGAATAGCGTGATATAATAGTTGCCACCACAAGCCCTACATTGCCTTTGCGTAATTCAGGCAGCGCAACAGTTCCGTTGCCACGGTCTTGTGTGTCTTTCCAGTTTAACTGTTTTTCCTTATCACGAATTTCATGCACAGGTTTGGTAAGATCCCTGTTTAATGTAATGGCGTTTGTGGCAAGGTCTAAATGTGCATCTATTATAAACATCGGCTTTATTATTAAAATTTTTATGGACCCGGCTTTTACTTAAGGATGAAGCATCGTTGCGTCGCACTCTTGTACGGTTGGATTATATGTGGAGCTTTTACCGAAGCGAAGGATGACGCGAAGGATGTTGGCGGGGACGCCAACATCGGCGAAAAAACTCTTTGCCTATTGCCTCTTTGCCTTGTTGCCTTTCTTGTTACAGTACAAGAGTGCGACGCAAGTAAAGCTTCATAAAAGAACCAATGCCCGGCTCAAAAAAAATTGTATTGTTATGGCTGTTTTACCTGCAAATATTCCTGTAGCACTTTTACATAATCTTCAAAAGCCTGTATGCCTTTTTTTGTAATCTTACAGGTGGTGTTTGGGTAGTTGTCTTTAAATTCTTTTATAACATCTATATAGCCTGCTTCTTTTAGTTTTTGAACCTGCACGCTTAGGTTACCTGCAGTGGCATTTGTTTTCTCTTTTATAAAGATAAAATCAGCCTGCTTTACACTAATGAGCAAGCTCATTACTGCAAGGCGCAACTGAGAATGTAATATGGGATCTAATTCTTTGAACATTCCAGCTTATTTAAATACCTTCTTCTCAGAATAATGCCCGGAATAAGCCACATGGCTGTGGCCGAGAATGCCATTAATAACAAATCGGTTTTTATGTTTGCATAAACACTGATAATGCAGCAGACCCAGCACAATATGCCACCATAAAGCATGGGTTTAAATTTTGTAAGTGCGCCGGTTAATATGGATGGCATTCCGTAGAGCAATAAAAAAAGTGATGTGGAATAACTGTTGTAGTCGAACGTAATTTCGTGCGGCCCTTTTAGTTTATTGTAATCTGTAAAGATTGGATCGAGATGCGCAATGATACTCGCATTGATGTTTATGAGCAGGAAAATGGAAATGCCGAAGCAGGTCCAGATATAACCGAGTGCAACATCTTCGTATTTTAAAACCTTACGCATTCTGCCTTCGCGTATGGAAATAAATACCTGCGGGATAATTGCAACAAGTGATAGCAGCCAAACATCGAAAGGCAGTTCAAAGTTGAACTGTATTTCTGCAAAAGTTGCGAGGCTGCAAAAAGTAATTACGCTGCCCCATAATATTGGGCCAATGCCTGTATCGTGATACGAGCCCTTTGCTTTGTTGATCATCTGCTGTATCAACTGCAGGCTTTCCTTTTCGGTTAATTGTTTTTCCTCAGCCATGTTGTTGTTTTTTAAATACGGCATTTAAAATAAATCCCGGAATGATCCAAACAATTAAAGCGGTTACTGCAAGCAGCAGATAAATACGTGCATCCTGTACAAAGAATGAAACGGAAGCCAGCAGCCAGCATACGAATGAACAGATAATATGATAACGGAATTTAGAAAGCATGCCTGTTAAAAAAGTGGCAAGTCCTGTAAGAATTAAGATGATAGATATGGCCATATAATTGATACCGGCAAAGACTGCAGTAAAAGCAACTAAAACAGAAAGAAAGAACCCTGTCCACACAAAATCAATTGCTTCATCAGTAAATGTTTTTGCCTTCTTCTTTTTTTCTTCTCTAAGCTGAACAAACGACTGCACAAAAAAAACAGGGATAAACAAATAGAAAGGATGAAACGGGAAGCTGATGACAGCTTTCTCAGTTAAGTATGTCAGCACACTGCAGATGAGGATACTAAAACCGTAAATAATTCCTGAAATGCCTGTTTCATAGAAGTAGCCTTTTGCCTGATAGATTGTGCGGCTGATAAGTTTAAGGCTTTCTTTTTCGGTAAGTTGTTTTTCGGTTGACATATTAATGTTGTTTTCTGTATTGCATTCTTAATAAGTGACCGGGAATAATGTAACTGACTAAAACTGCCAGGGCAAGCATAATAATTTGCGAATCGAAATCCACATAAGCAGTAACAATCGCTAACGGAAAACAAATAATGCTCCCAATAATCAATGGCCTGAATTTAATAAGGGAGCCTGAAACATAAGTTCCTACCCCATACAGCAAAATATAAATGGGATAGCAATACTGCCATCCCATTCTGCTAAAAATAAAGCTTAATGCAAAAAATGAAAAGCCGAGTGCCGTCCATAAATACTTGCTCGCTTCATCAATAAAGGTTGTTACTTTTTCCTTTTTGCGGTCGCGTATAAGAAAAATAATAAATACAATTAGCGCAACAGGTGTAATGTACCACGCATAATAATGTTGTGGATAATCAATAATCGCCTTAAGATAATATTGAAGCACGCACCCAATAAATACGGCCCAACCCCACAATAAAAAATAATGGCTTTTATCGCTGATGGAATGTTTGGTGGTTTCAATCATTGACCGGATGAGCTGTAAGCTTTCCTGCGGCGAAAAATCATTTTCATTATTTTTCATGATGTAAAAATGGGCTTTTAAAAAATGAAATAACTTTTAGTTTATTTCGCTGTTTGTGCGACTACTACACTTTTCTCCGGTGCAAATTTTCTAAGGAACCTGCTTATTAAATACCCGCCTAACGCAGAAGGAAGCAACCACAATATCCATTGCATATTTATCTGCACATTTACCACAAGAAAGGCAGTGTACGAAGCAATAAGTGCGCCCATCATCCTTGTAATATGGCTGTTGATCCAGGATTGCTTTATGGTTGTTATGCCGCTGAATAATTTATAATCCATCCTCGCATAGTTTAAACAAACCAGTCCGAATACGCCGGGAACGATAGCGAATGTATTACCATCAATCAGCCCCTTTACTGACATATACAAAAGAAACAAACTAAAGCAAATGCCAAATGCAAACAACCCATAATCAATACCGGTAAAGGTTTTCGGTCGACTTGCATTATTGCGCTTTAGCCACACAATACGGTAACCGGTGGTAACCATATAAAAAGTAAAACCACCTACTGCAAAAAGAAAAATGTTTTCATGCCCGGGAAGGTTACTGATGATCAAAGCCGATACAGCAGCGGTTAACATACCCACCGAAAATATTTTTCCATTGAGTATATGCGCCTTCTTTCCTTTTACAACGGCGGCAGCAACAGTGCCACATATTAAACCAAGTGTGCCGCCTGCTATATGCAGAACAATAAGTACATTAAAAAGCTGCTGCATCGGGTTTTTGATTGAATGATTTTTGTATTAATTACAAAGTGCAAGCTGTGCTTCTGCCTGCTCTTTTCCCCAGTTTGGATACAAAGGTTTTGGTTGTGCAGCTTTGAACAATTCAACGGCTTTTTCAAATACAGGTTTTGCTTTGTCTTTACCGCCTCCAAACTGCTCGGGTGTATTAAATAAACTCATGCCCTGTAAATAATAAAGGCGTGGGTTATTTGCATCCAGTTGCATGCCTTTTTGTAAAGCAGCACCGGCTTCCATACCATACGTTTGCCAGCGTGTTTGCGGGTCAACCATCATGGCCTGTGTAGCCGCCATATTGCGCAGGCTTTCAATTTCAGATTTGGCAGTATTGTCCATCGCTGCTGCTTCAGCTTTATCACAAAAGGCTTTTATTTTATCTGCGTTCGCATCTTTATCAATGCTTTGATCCATCCAGCCAAGTGTAGATAAAGACAGGCCGGCATAATAATACGGTAGCCACTGTGTTTTTTC
>JANXWM010000451.1 GCA_025351145.1 Chitinophagaceae bacterium | reverse complement strand
GGGCGGGGACAGAATATTAATTTTATTTACAGGCAGGGATGAAATTTCATTAGATATAATATACTGATGTGCATCTTCCAGTTCGGCTATGTATGCTTTCAGTTCATTTTTCATTTCTGCTTTGTACGCAAGGCTAATCTTCTCAACAAGTTGTGGTATTGCTTCTTCATTTACCAGGTTAATAGTGCAACCGCCAAATCCACCACCCATCATTCTTGCGCCTAAAACACTTTCTTCATTTTTTACATAATCAACCAAAAAATCAAGTTCATCACAGCTTACTTCATACTCTTTGCTAAGCCCTTCGTGCGTAGCAAACATCTTTTGCCCAAAGGCATTCATATTTCCCTGCATTAAATCTCCGCACGCCGTTATAAGACGAATATTTTCCTCAATAATATATTTACAGCGGCGGTAAACCAATGCGTTTTTTGGGGCAACATATTTATCCAGCATTGCCATGGTAACATCACGGAGGTTTTTAACTGAAGGATGAAAATGCCTTATCATTTCTACTCCGGTTTCACATTCCTGCCGCCGCGTATTGTATGCAGATGAAGCTAAAGAATGTTTTACATTGGTATCAAGCAACAGGATTTTTATCCCATCCATATTCAGCGGAAAATATTCATATTCCAGTGAACGGCAGTCTAATTTTATTACATGGTCTTTCTTGCCAAACATGCTGGCGAACTGATCCATAATGCCACAGTTTACCCCGGCAAAATCATGTTCTGCTTTCTGTGCAATTTTTACCATTTCTAATTTAGAGATACCGAGGTTAAACAGTTCGTTTAAAGCAAACACTGCTGCACATTCAACTGCGGCTGAGGATGATAATCCGGCACCAATCGGCACATTACCACCCACAACCATATTAAATCCTTCTAAACAATATCCGCGTTTCAGCAATTGATCAACTACACCCAGCACATAATCAGGCCAGCGCAATACCGATTTTTTCAGGTTATTCAGTTCAGCATCACATTGCTCATTAAACTCTGCAGAAAAAAGGTGTATATGATGATCGTCCCTTTTTTGAATAGCAGTATATATTGCTTTATCAATGGCAGCCGGTAATACAAAACCTTCATTGTAATCAGTATGCTCGCCTATTAAATTTACACGCCCGGGAGAACGCACAATGATAGGTTGAACACTAAAAAGAGAAATAAATTTATCGTTTACAGCTGAAGCTATTTTAACTGCCTCGGTTGGCATTTGGGGCGTTTCTATTACATTCATGTCAACCTTTTTTTTGTTTAATCCAAAGATTATTTGTGCATTTGGTTATTTAAACAGGCCTTCAAAGTTAAGTGCAGCATCTGTGTTATGGATAATTTTTTTAGTCCTTATTCTTTTTTTTAAACTGCAAGCTGTTGTTTGGGTTTTTATGGAGCCAGGCTATAGTAAATCAATTAAGCATCCGTTGCGTCGCACACTTATGCTTCCTGATTACATTTCAGCTTTCAACAGCCAATACAATCTGCACCTTCAATTATACTTTCAACAAACAACCCGCTCTTTTTTGGAGCGGGTTGCTGTATAAAGCCCTCTCCTTCGGAGAGGATTTTGGGAAGGCATTATATAAACCTGTTAATCAAATTCTCCATGTACTCTTGTTTACCACTAATAATTTTTGGTTCACCATTAGCCGCCGCGTAATCCCGTAAATCTTCAAGCGTTAATTTTCCGGCTTCAAACTCGGCACCCTTGCCAGTATCAAAAGAAGCATAGCGGTCTTTTCTAATCTTACTGTATTCTCCGTGCTGTAAAATTTTATCAGCAATAACCAAAGCTCTTGCAAAAATATCCATACCACCAATATGCGCATAAAACAGGTCTGCAGCATCGGTAGAATTACGGCGAATCTTTGCATCGAAGTTAATACCGCCACCTGCAAATCCACCGGCTTGTAAAATGATGAGCATTGCTTCTGCAAGTTCGTTGATGTCATTGGGGAACTGGTCTGTATCCCAGCCATTCTGGTAATCGCCGCGGTTGGCATCAATACTGCCCAATGTATTTGTATCTGCCGCTGTTTGTAATTCGTGGGTGAATGTGTGGCCCGCAAGTGTTGCATGGTTTACTTCAATATTCAGTTTAAAATCATTCAGCAAATCGTGCTGACGTAAAAAACCAATCACCGTTGCTGCATCATAATCGTATTGATGTTTACTGGGCTCACAAGGTTTTGGTTCAATAAAAAATGTTCCTTTAAAACCCTGGCTGCGTGCATAATCTTTTGCAGTGTGTAAGAACCGTGCAAGATGTTCCTGTTCCCGTTTCATGTTCGTGTTCAGCAAACTCATATAACCTTCACGGCCACCCCAGAAAACATAGTTCTCGCCACCCAATGCAATGGTTGCATCCAGCGCAAATTTTACCTGTGCACCACCATGTGCCAATACATGAAAATCTGGATTGGTAGAAGCACCGTTC
>JANXWM010000395.1 GCA_025351145.1 Chitinophagaceae bacterium | reverse complement strand
ATAGTGGGAGAGGAGGCAAAACAATACCTGGAAACTGATCCTGCAAACACCATCTTCAGCGCCAAACGCCTGATGGGCAAGAGTTACAACGATATTAAAACCAATGCCGATTTCTTTACTTATAAAGTGATCGACGATGATAAAGAACGCCTGGTAAAAGTACAGGCAGGTAATAAATTTTATTCGCCTGTTGACCTTTCTTCCTTCATTTTAAAAGAACTGAAACAACGTGCAGAACATATTTTAAAAACGCCTGTCACTAAAGCAGTGATTACCGTTCCTGCCTATTTTAACGATGCACAACGGCAGGCCACACGGGATGCCGGAAAGCTTGCCGGGCTTGATGTTTTACGCATAGTGAATGAACCAACTGCTGCGAGTCTTGCTTATGGTTTGGGCCTTCACAAGCAGGAGGAAAAAACAATTGCTGTGTACGATTTGGGCGGCGGCACCTTTGATATTTCTATACTGCGGATTACCGCCGGAATATTTGAAGTGCTGAGCACCAACGGCGACACTTATCTTGGCGGCGACGATATTGACCGCACCATTGTACAGTACTGGATGAATGAAAGCGGCATTACGGGTGAAGATCTGAGAATGAATAAAGAACTCTCTCAAACGCTGAGGTTAAAAGCAGAAGAAGCTAAGAAACATTTGAGCAGCAATGATGATTTTTCTGTTGAGTGGAATGGCGATAAACTGGCCATTTCAAAAGCGAAGTTTGAAGAACTGGTTCAGCCGCTGATTGACAAAACCATTCAATGCTGTACCAATGCTCTAAGCGATGCAGGCCTTACCGCAAAAGATATTAAAAGTGTGGTAATGGTTGGCGGCAGCACAAGGATACCCGCGGTTAAAAGTGCTGTAAGCAAGCTCTTTGCGCAGCCTGTAAACGATACCGTAAATCCTGATGAAGTCGTGGCACTTGGAGCGGCTATTCAGGCCGATATTTTAGCTGGCAACAACAAAGATTTTTTACTGCTCGATATAACGCCGTTAAGCCTTGGCATAGAAACTATGGGCGGTTTGATGGATGTATTAATTCCCCGTAATACTAAAATTCCCACCAAAGCCGGAAGGCAATATACCACCCAAAAAGATGGGCAGGGCAGCATGCGCATTTCTGTTTTCCAGGGCGAAAGAGACCTGGTAAAAGACAACCGCAAACTCGCCGAATTTAATTTAACCGGCATACCAGGCATGCCCGCAGGAATGCCAAAAATTGAAGTAAGTTTTTTCATTAATGCAGATGGCATTCTTGTAGTAAAAGCAAAAGAATTGCGCAGCGGTGTTGAGCAGAGTATCGAAGTAAAATCGCAGTACGGCATTACGGATGACGAAGTGGAAAAAATGCTGCTCGACAGTATTACACATGCCAAAGAAGATATCAAAATTCGTGCTTTGGTAGAAGCAAGAACCGAAGGCGAACAGATATTGCAAACAACAGAAAAATTTCTCACCAAAAACAGTTCACTTGTTTCAAAAGAAGAAATAATGCAAACTGCATCAGCCATGCAGGCGCTGCAACTTGCACTTACGATGGATGATAAAGATTTAATACATCAAAAAATCGAGGCACTGAACGGGATTTCAAAACCTTTTGCAGAGCGGGTGATGGATATCGCTATTGGCGATGCGCTAAAGGGAAAGCAGATTTAGAAAATAGCGTTCAATAATTTTTTTGGGCCGGGCTGAAGTTTTTCATGGCATCGTTCCTTGCGTCGCACAATTATACTGCATAAACTTTTTTCAACTTTCAACAGCCAGCAAGCCGCTTTTATTTATTTTACATCCCTAATGTTTCAACAAAGGAATATCATTGATGCAGGGGTTGTAATTATTGCAGGGTTTGCCTTGTATTGTTATAATCCGTTTGCGCTCTATTTTCAGAACGATGATTTTATTCATATACCGTTAAGCGCAGAAGGCGTTTTACTGCAGCACAATACCTTTCGGCCCGTTTGTGATATTTCTATCATGTTCGATTACTGGCTCTATGGAAAGCAGGCATGGGGCTATCATTTAACCAACCTGTTGCTGCATATAATTGCGACAATAATACTTTTCTTTTTTACAAGACTTGTATTGCGTAAATATTTCAACGGCTATAAAACAAACGCAGCCTGCCTGCTTGCAAGCCTCTTATTTTTTATTTACGGATCACACAGCGAAGCGGTATTTTGGATACTCGGCAGGTCTGCTATACTTGGCACCATTTTCTCATTGTTGTGTTTATGCTGCTATATTAAAAGAGATGAATCATTAAAATTTACAGCAGGTTATATTTTGTTTTTCATCGTCAGCCTGCTTACTTATGAATCTGCGTGGATGTTGCCTGTGTTTTGTTTTGTAATTTCTTTTGTGGATGCCAGGCAAAACAAATTGGTTTTGCGTAAAGAAGCAATACATTTCATTATTGTTATTGGAATATTTCTGCTGTATTTTTTTGTACGCTGGAATTATATACATGAAATAACCGGCAGTTATGAATCTGCTGCTTTCTTAAATGGAGATGCGGAAACGTTGTTTAAAAATTTCTTATTGCTCATTGTACGCAGTTTTATTCCGGCATTTACTGATTATAAATTATTGCTTGTATGCTTCACAATTTGTACAATAGTAATTGCTTTAAGTCTATTTAAAGTTCAAACGAAAGTCCGGAAAAAACTATTGGTTGTTTTTATTTGTTTTCTTATAAGTCTTATTCCCTGCTGTTCACTTGGTATTGATACGCATGGATCGGAAGGGGAGCGGTTCTTATACTTTCCTGTTTTAATTGTTTGTGTTTTGTTTGCCGTACTGCTGAGCAATATCAGTTTTAAAAATCTAATAAGCCCTTTTGTTTTTTCAGGTTTGTTCGTATGCCATTTGATTGCGCTGTTCAACTCCGCAGAGAACTATCGTTTTGTAGGAAACATTAATAAAACACTTCTAACTGAACTTGAAAAAGTAAAAGATAAAAAACTGATTTATGTTGAAAGCTTGCCGCAGGCACAGTATGGTGCTTTAATACTTCGGCAGGGCTTACCGGATATGATCAAATGGATGATACCCGGCTCTTCCATTGATTCGGTAATTGTTTGCTCGCAGCGCAGTGAAATAGCTCCTTTGCAGAAACCATACAAAATAATTTACGGCAATAATGTATCTGTAAATTGTAAGCCTGATGCAGATTTGAAAGCTGATAATACTGTGCTAGTAAAGTTTACAGATACGGCTTTATATATTTCGAAGTGAGGGCTGTTGAAAGCTGCTTAATGTTCAGAAAGTACAAGTGTGCGACGCAAGGGACGATGACATGTAAGACAAATGCCCGGCTCAAAATTCCTTTCATTTTCTCTTAA
>JANXWM010000361.1 GCA_025351145.1 Chitinophagaceae bacterium | reverse complement strand
TAATACCACAACTCAGCATTATTTCCGGGTTCGCTGGCACAGGCAAAATAAATAGCAGTCCAGAAATTAGATGTCCAGTCAAGCAAACGCGTAGGAATTTCATAATGCTGCATAACACTCAGGCAACGCAAATCAAAACCCATTCCAATTCTTTCTGGTTTAGGCATGTCATTACTACGGTCTTTCAGGCTATTGTAGTGCGTTCTAAAGGCGTCAATCAGGCGGTGTTCAATGACTTCTGCGGCTCCGAATGACTGCCGGGAAAATTGACGTTGGAATGAAGGGGTAAGTGTTCCATAATCAGAGGGTTGTCCACGAAAGGCCCAGCCGTATCCGGGGGGAACCTGTATGTTTTCCTGAATCATGGGTTCAGCCAAATCAATAAGTTCGGCTACTGATTTTAAGGTGCCTGATGTTATCTCGTCTATATTCATAAAAGTTATTTTAATAGATTTTGGCATCACCGCCAACATCAATTCGCTTGGGTTCTCTGCTTCGGTAAAAGCTCAATATATAATTGGAACGTACAAGAGTGCGACGCAAGGGACGGTGAAATATATTTTATTGCCGGGTAAATAACCTGCCTTTAAAAATGTTTTTTTAAATTAACACCACTGCGATTTTTGTTGATGCAAAATGCAAATTAAAGACTGCCTGTTATTATTTTTTACCGTTATTGTCTGATGCTTTTTCTATACTGATGATTAAATTATTTAATGCACTGATTTTGGTGTCCCTGATTTTTTTGGTATCAACAGCCAATTGATCCAGCAGGGAAATAATAAATGCGATATAGGTTATAAAGGAATCCCTTGCGGATGGGTCGCCTTCTTTGCTCCATGCTGTAAGGAAATTCTTTTGTATCTGCTTTGAATAACCGGCAATTTCTTCTGGTATTTTAGTTGACAATAATTCTGCTAAATAATGAGAAGATAATGCTGTCTTATTCCAAAAATCAGGATTGGTATTTTCTAATTCTGCGGCATGGGCAAGTGCCTGTTTATCCAGTTGGCTCCTGTCAGCAGGCATTTGTAAAAACTTTTCGGTGTGTTTTGCACCTGAAAATAAAATGGCAAAGTGTAACCAGTTAAAGTATGGATAATAGTATAAACTTCCTGTTGATTTTTCTGAATATTCATAAGCCAGCCTGTAATATTCAGCAGCTTTAATAAGTGGTTTAAAGTCGGTATTGTCAATTTCGAAAAACCTTCTGTACGATGCGGCAATAAGGCTGTATCGCTCGAAAGTTGTGCCATTTAATTTTTCCAGTTCTTTGATGGAATTGCTGATTAATTTATGCGCTTCAGTTTTTGATATTGCATTATTTTTAAATTGTTTTACGCCATAGCGGACCCTTATATTGCAATACTGTTCTACTGACTTGATGGTATATGCAGCATCTTCAATTGAGAAGAGTTGCTGGTAGCATTCAATAGCTTTATCGAACCATTCAAGTGTTTTGTAAAGCATAGCAAACCTTTCGACTATTTCTGCATTTTGTCTCCATGCCGGTTGCAGGGCATTTTGAATATCTTCGATAATTGGTTTGTATTCTTCATATCCTTTGCGTTTTGAAGCGCTTGTTATTTGGCTGATAAGATTATCAATTTCGTAGATCACTTCAATTTTGTCTACAAAACTATATTCCTTCTTTTTGCTTTTTATACCGGAAGGTTTAAAAGCATAAAAAGGATCTCCATAACATTGATAAGCGCCCCAGGTATTGGTTTGCCCGTATTCGTTGTATGTTTTTTCCCTGGCAGCGCGAACTGCATCTCCAAATTGTTTTCCCTGGAACATGGCGTTGTAAAATGTATCGGAGAAAGCACCGGCAGCACTGTCATCAATTTCCCAGCCTGTAACGATAGCGGCTTTAACACCCATTTCAATTAATTGTGTACCTACACTTGCAGCGAGATCGAACTTATGCCGCATTTGCTCTGCAACAGCGAGGTCGTATTCATTGGATGAGCAGCAGTTAATAAAAACAAATTCGGGTACGATGCGCATCTGGTCAAAATCACCTGCGGTAAAAACGATCTCTTTTCCTATTACAACACCTGTAGGGTCTTTAGCGGTTGCACCTACAATACCATGCGAAGCGATATGTATAATCTTGTAACTTTTGATCAATAATTTTTGAACAATATCAATATCTTCTTCCCCAATACTGCTGGTAATTTCTAATCCATTTGCCTGAAAGATCTTTAATACATTTTCCGCTTCCTTTTCTGCTGCAGGCAGCGGGGGATATTTGCCTTCAGTTTTAGGATTACCTATAATAAGTGCACGGCTGCTGTTGTTGATGATTACATTTTTCCGGTATGCTTCTGTTTTTAACTGGCGTACAATACCTGTGTTAATGACCATTGGTTTCTCTGATATACCGTTTGCATCCTGCAACAGCTCCCATGGGTAACGGGCAGTTTGTTCATCAACGATGAGTACAAGATTTCGCAGGCTTGAACCGTAACCCTTCAGGTCGTTTGGTATCAGTAATTCGTACAACGTTTGGGAGAATGCTTTATTCAACTGGGAATGCTTTGCAACCTTTTGAATAAGGGATTCAACGATCAGCCTGTTGGCTGGCAGCACTTCTTCATCAGCATGTGCTTTGTCTGTAATAGATACGAATCTGATAGGAAGTAATCTTTTGTCTTCATCATCAACCGGGCTTTCTTTTTTAACCACACTCACTTCAAGCCTGTGCCAGTTGTCCTGTTGGTTTTCATCGGCAAAAATCTTTAATGCACCGGAACCAATCTTTGTAACAGGAGGAGTAAACCTGAAATTACTAAAGCCGCCTTCTGTTATAAAACTCTTGATAATTCTGCCAATCTGTATGGCTTTATGCTGGTAAATTTCAACAATCTCTACACGGTTAATTTTTTTGTAATTATATGCAGGCATAGCTTCCAGCTTTTCATTTGCCTGCATAACCGCGGAGAAAATTGCTTTTACTGAATTGCTTATCCGCAAACCTGCA
The DNA here is from genome assembly GCA_025351145.1 of Chitinophagaceae bacterium. Taxonomy (GTDB): domain Bacteria; phylum Bacteroidota; class Bacteroidia; order Chitinophagales; family Chitinophagaceae; genus Limnovirga. The sequence goes on along the minus strand of JANXWM010000361.1, from coordinate 3,747 downwards.
AAATCACTGCCTATTAGTAAAGAAGATATGCCGAAGTCTGCATCTGCATCCACACTTTTATTTCGTATAGACTCATTGTACTTTATAGCAAGTGTAAGGAATGCCTGCGTTAAACTGGCAGTAAGCCTGTTCTCTGTAAGTGAGCCAAAGTCTCCTAAACCAACAACTACCCCGCCTTTGCAAATCATGGTTTCATTAACGCCTGTTTTATCATTTAAGATTACCAGGTGTGTGCCTATCTCCCCGGGATAATTTCCTGCTAAATGGTATTCGCTTAGCTTATAATCGAGTGCCTTATCCAGGTAACGCTCGGCATAAATAATACCGTCACCTGTAAAATGCCCTACCACTACAGCATAGCTGGAATGTACAAGATCGCCATTGATAATACTTACATTAATAACCTGGTCACTTGTTGTTTTACGCGGTTTTTCTTTATTGCTTAACAGTGCATCATTCAATTCCCCTTCAGATGGTATAGTTACATAATCACTATCGGGCATTATTTGTAATTGTTCGGTTCCTCTTGCAATTGGCCTTGCATTGGATAATAAACTGGTAGTGCCTTTATTAAGCAGTTCCTTAAATCCTTCAAATGCTGATTCGCATTTTGGAATATTGCCATGGTCAGCCTGTACATAATATACGTTTGCCGGTAACAGAGAAGCAGGAATAGTATTCCATAAAACCCTTCCGTCGCCCTGTGCAGTAGCAGTAAAAACGATCCTGCCATTTACAATAGAAAAATTTTCGGGGGTGCTGTCATCCTGCCCGGCTATGTACCTGAAAACATCGTTATCGTAATTGGTGTCTTTGATAGCATTATAAAACTTTAACCCCGTATCCAACGTGCTTTGAGAAGGAACCCCGGTAAACTCGTCGTTTGCATGCTGTAGATTTGTCCATGTATTTATATCAAAAATCCCATTTGAGCTATATGGTAATAGTTGAACCAGTGCAGGGTATTCTTTAAAGATTTCTAATAAATATTTTTTGGGGTGTATGAAATCTAACAAGGCCAATTTCTTAATAACACTGTCTTTACCCAGTAATATGCGTACTGTGCCGTATGATCCTTCATTAGGTACACCAAGCATTAAAACCCTTGGCTTCTTTATGGCTGTTATCTTATCCCAAACGTCTTTGTTGAAATGCATCATTGCTCTTAACACCAGACCACCCATAGAATGTGCGATAAAGTAAAATTCTTTACATGTTCGTTTACTGTCAGCCAGTTTTTTATTTATATCTGTTGCAAGCAGGTCAGCTGCTTCTGTTAACGAAATGCGCCAGTCGTAAGGAAAAGGAACCACATCAAAGTCGCTGCTTAAATAATTAATTAAGTTATTGTAAGTGTTGTTATGAACAGATTCAGCTGTTACATTTGCCCTGCCTATGTTAAGCTTTGACAAAACACCACCAACCATTCCCAGGTAATTAAGCCACACTCTTTCTGCATCAACGTCGAGGTTGCTGCCCATTACACCTGGCAGTATATAAACCAAAGGTTTTTTGCCTGTTTCACCGCGTTGGTGTACTATAGTAATGGCGCTGGTCTCTCCTATTAGTTCATAAAACTTGTCAGTAGCTGCCGTATTTACAAGTGCTGTGAGTAATGCATCCTGGCTTTTTTTATTTATAAAATAATTAAAGTGGTTTACGCTTGCTTCCTGTTCAAAATGTTCTTTTACAACAATGCTCCTGTAGGTTCCCCTGAACATAGAATTACTGTTCACCACATAATCGTGTGCTTCCCCAAAATAGAGATTGGTTGCAATAACCAGCATGCTTTTAAATATGCCTGAATGCTCTACATCCCCTGAAATAACAAAAAGCTCTGATGCAATTTTCCTGTTCGGGTTATTCAGCATCCTTACCAATGGCGATCCGGGTATTTGTGCCGCCAGTCCCGGAAATACATTAATATCTGTTCTTTCCTGTACCACTGCTTTTGCAAAATCAAGAAACATGGTAAAAGGCATGCATGTGGCAGCACCGGGTATTAGTTTTAATAAGTTGCACAAAACGTTTACCACATTATCCAGCCGGTTTGCTATTAATACAGTTCCTGCCGCGGGACAGGCCACCCTCACCATTTTTGTAACAACTAAATTCTTACCGGTTGCTGCTTCGTTGGCAATAGTTGCTTCGTCTTTTAAATTTTGAAAATCTTCATTCTTACCGATGATTTTCATTTCATCCGCATTAAAAGGAACTTCACCATTGCTGCAGCGTGCAAGCAGATCTGCAACTATTCCGCCTCTTGAATGAGAAACCACATCCAGGACAATTCCCTGCGGCAGCGCATTCAGCAAATCAGTAACATTTTTTACCGGGCTCTCAGAAAGTGTTTTGTGTTCAAATGCCAGAACGCGGCCATTGTAAAATTTGAACAAAGTATTGTAGGCATCATTGGTTTTTAATCCGTTAAAAGCCCCGTCTGTACTGGAATTGGTACCATGAATAAATAATAAATAAGGCTTGCCTGCTACAAAGTTTTTTACATCAAAATCTGTAAAAGCAAATTTTTCATTGCAGGCATGCAGGCCAACATCGAGGCTGCTTTCCATTTTTTCAGCAAGCAGTTTTGCAGCACCTTTTGCAGCCATACCTGTAATAACTGTAAGCGCCTTTGTTTTAAACATATCACCAAGGCCACGTGTATCATCCTGCGATACAAAAAACGAAGGCACTTCCAGTTCACCTTCAGTACCGCCGCGTTTTGTGCCGGGATGACGGTTTAAAAAATCCGAAAACTCATCTGCACGGTAATGCCATTGTACATCGTTGCTCATTTGCATTACAATCAAATCGTCATCAGCCGTTTCAATGGTTACTGGTTTTGCTTCACCCGAACGTACGGATAATGCAGTGTATTCCGCTGCCTGCACATTGGGATGCACGCTTCTTAATTGCTGGTAACTCTCGCTTAATACTGCATTTGGGGTTCCGTAGAACTGAAATTTCACTGGCATATTATAGGTTTTAATGCTGGGGGATTAATTATTAAATCTACAATTATTTTTTTTCAATTAAAAGGCAGTAATTTTTTATTTCCAAAAAATATTTACCCATGTTGATTCAATTAATTTTCCATAAAATAAATCCCTTTCATTTTTTTGTACCAGGCATTTGAATATATGGAATCGCCTCTTGCGTCGCACTCTTGTACATTATAACATGCATCGTCATTGCGAGGCACGAAGCAATCTCCTGGCATAACATAAGCTGTAAGTAGAGCGCACGACAAGAGATTGCTTCGTCGTACCTCCTCGCAATGACGCACGTTGTTATGCAGTACAAGAGTGCGACGCAACTAAAGCTTCACAATGATATGCTGCCGGGTTCAAAATAATAATCATTCATTTCATCATTAAACATATCATGATAAGATGAATAAAAATTTCTTACTGTAATATTGCTGCACCTTAAAAATCTATTTGTTATCTTATGCTTTCATTCGGTTGTTGCATATTTATAAACCTGAACGATGAAGCCAATCCCATACCGTTACCGCGTACTTATATTTTTATGTTCACTAACCACACTTACTTATCTCGACCGTATTTGCGTTTCTATTGTAGGCGTAAGAATAAAAACGGAGTTTGCATTAAGCAATGAACAGTTTGGCTGGGTGCTTGCATCTTTTGCATTGGCGTATGCATTGTTCGAAATTCCTTCCGGCCTGTTGGGCGATCATATAGGCCCTAAAAAAGTTTTTATACGCATTGTTTTATGGTGGTCTTT
>JANXWM010000358.1 GCA_025351145.1 Chitinophagaceae bacterium | reverse complement strand
TGTTTTCCGGTTGCCCTGTCTATGAATGTAATTTTTAATGGAGCCAATTTCCACCTGCCTGAATCAAAAGATGTTAGTATAATTTTTTGCAGGTAGGTTGTAAGCCCATTTACATCAACTGTGTCAACCGGTTCGCGTTTGATGATTTGTATATGGTTGCTGCTGTCGAAAACGGTGAACCAGCTTTCGGGAAATGTTTTGGTTGTATTGATGTCTTGTGCCTTTAACTGTAATATAACCTGTTCTCCAATTAATATTTTATTGCGGTCTGTAACCGCCGAAACAGTTTGTGCATTCAGTAATTGATGAGCCATAAAAAAAACAATGGCCGGCAAAATCAATTTGTAATTGAAAACCCTGAGTCCTGTTTTTTTCGACTGTTTATATTTCACGGTTTAATTTAATTTTTTCGTATGCTGTTTTTGGCATACGGTGGGCGGCTGTTGAAAGCTGCTGTATGAAACGACAGTACAAGTGTCCCGCCACGGCGGGAAGGATGTTTAACCGGAGTTACGAAAGATGGGTCCATAATTTTTTCTTATTAAAAGCTAGGCCCTGCGTTTAAAAAATTCCTGCAATTTTTTTACATAATCTTCGCCGGTTGAAAGCTGCATAAGATCTGCACCGGCATTGCGGAATGTAAGCTTTGCATCGTCGAGAATTTTTACAAACTGATGGTTGTATTTGTGCCTTGTATATGTATCATTTGTATTAAGCCAAACGGTGTTGCCGGTTTCTGCATCCTGCACCTGGAGCAAACCAACACTGGGCAATTGTTCGTCACGTTTATCGTATGCCTGCACGCCAATAACATCGTGGCGTTTTGCGGCAACACGCAGCGCATCGTGATAGCCCGCATCTGCAAAATCGCTGAGGATAAATACAATGCTTTTGTGTTTACTTATGCCATTGAGAAACTGAACCGCTTTTGTAATATCGGTATGCGCTGAATGTGGCTGATGCGTTAATAGTTCACGCACCATATACAACACATGATCTTTTCCTTTTTTAGCGGGAATATATTTCTCCACCTTGTCGCTGAACATGATAAGCCCCGCCTTATCGTTATTGCTGATAGCGGAAAACGCAAGCACAGCGCATATTTCAGTAATGAGGTCTTTTTTTGTTTGCCGGTATGTGCCGAATAAACTGCTGGCGCTTACATCAACAAGAAGATAAACGCTTAATTCTCTTTCTTCTTCGAAAAGTTTACTGTAAGTGTGGCCCATGCGTGCAGAAACGTTCCATTCTATAAACCGTATATCGTCGCCAGGCTGGTATTCCCTTACTTCTTTAAAAGCCATGCCGCGGCCTTTAAAAGCTGTATGGTATTCACCGGTAAATAAATGATTGGTAAGCCGCTTGCTTTTTATTTCCAGTTCGCGAACCTTCTTAAGAAGCGAAGCTATGGCAGCATCGCCTGTTGAATTTTGAGACTGCTCTTCAACAGCTTTAACCTGTTTAGTATTTCTTTTAAATAGGGCCATTCATTATTTTTATGGAACTAAAACAGTTTTCAAAATGTCATCAATAATTTTTTCGGCGGTTACATTTTCAGCTTCTGCTTCGTAAGTTAAACCGATACGGTGGCGCATTACGTCTTTGCAAACGGCTTTTACATCATCCGGAATTACAAAGCCGCGTTTCTGCATAAATGCATAAGCTTTTGCAGCTAAAGCAAGATTGATGCTGCCCCTTGGCGATGCTCCGTAATTGATCAATGCCTTTAATTTACCAAGATTGTATTGATCTGGATAACGGGTGGCAAAAACAATGTCTAAAATATACTGCTCAATCTTTTCATCCATATACACCTGCTTTACCAGTTCGCGGCCCTGCATAATTTCGTTGATGCTTGCTACAGCATTTATTTGTGGTATTGTTTCGTTCTGTACCTGCTGGCGAATAATCAGCTGCTCTTCTTTTTTACCGGGATAGCCAATAATAACCTTAAGCATGAACCTGTCAACCTGAGCTTCGGGTAAAGGATAAGTTCCCTCCTGTTCCAGCGGGTTTTGTGTGGCCAGTACAAGAAAAGGTTCATCTAAAAAATATGTTGAATCGCCAATAGTAACCTGTTTTTCCTGCATGGCTTCGAGCAGGGCACTTTGCACTTTTGCCGGGGCACGGTTAATTTCATCGGCCAAAATAAAGTTCGCGAATATGGGGCCTTTACGCACCATGAATTCGTTGCGTGACTGGTTGTAAATCATCGTGCCAACCACATCTGCGGGTAAAAGGTCAGGGGTAAACTGTATGCGGCTAAACTTTGCGTGTACAGCCTGCGCAAGGGATTTAATGGTTAGTGTTTTAGCCAACCCCGGCACACCTTCTAATAATACATGGCCATTGCAAAGCAGGCCCACCAGTAAACTGTCGATCATATGCAACTGGCCAACGACCACTTTCGATAGTTCGTTACGCAGCCTGTCTATAAATACAGATGCATATTCTATTTTTTCATTTAAAATTTTTATGTCTTCCGCTGTTTGCATATTTTTAATTTATGGTGCCTGAAAATACAAAGTAAATTGGCTGGTGTTCAAAGAAAAAAAAATCGGTTCTTATTGGCAGTATTTTAACCAACAATTATGCCGTCGGTTTACTAGAGACTAAATACAATCTTATGAACCCATCTTTTGTGCAGGAATGAAGCTTTACTTGCGTCGCACACTTGTACTTTCGGATTTTTTATTGAACAAAAAACAGCCGCCCAAAATTTTAAACTTCCCTAAATGGGCACATTGAAGAATTGTTTCGCTTAAATGTCGAATTATCAGAAACAATCTCGTCTTAATCGGGTTATTGATTAGCTTAACTTTACAAAAAATAAGCTGTTCCTGTAAAATATTACCCAGAAAAGAAGGGTACTGTTTTTGGTATTAGAAAATAATGTGATGAAAGCGAATTTTTTTGCATTTTTGCAATAAGCACCATTAATATTTGGCATGAAGCAAAAGCTATATAATCAATTGACCGATAGAAAAAAAGCCGGGCGAAAGTCGTTCACGGTGCTGATTGATCCCGATAAAGTTGATGCAGCAAAATTAGATAAACTGGTATCGCTTTCGGTTGATGCTGGTGTAGATTATTTATTTGTAGGGGGAAGCCTGGTAATTTCCAGTTACCTGGATGAATGTATTCAGCATATAAAGGCATCCTGTAATATTCCTGTTATTTTATTTCCAGGTGCCCCTTCACAGGTAAGCAAGTATGCTGATGCATTGCTATATCTTTCATTAATCTCTGGCCGTAATCCTGAATTATTAATTGGTCAGCATGTAATAAGCGCTCCTTTTGTAAAGAAAAGCGGGTTAGAAATTATTCCCACTGGCTATATGGTAATTGATGGTGGTGCCCCTACAACGGTTTCTTATATTTCCAATGCCTCACCTATTCCTTCGGATAAAAATGAAATTGCGATGTGTACTGCCATGGCCGGTGAAATGCTGGGCATGAAACTGATCTATATGGATAGTGGCAGCGGTGCTAAAAAGGCGATTACCGAAAACATGATAGAACAGGTAGCTAAACATATTGAAGTCCCCATAATTGTTGGAGGTGGTATTACCGACCCTGAGAAAGCTTACCGTAATTGTAAAGCCGGTGCAGATATTATTGTAGTGGGAAATGCTATTGAAAAAGATGTTTCGCTTATAAAAGAGATGAGCGATGCTGTTCACTCATTAGCTGTAAATGTTTAGGGATCGTTTATTCGCATTGCTCAATTATATTCTAAAGTACAAGAGTGCGACGCAAGAAAAGCCTCATGGATATTCTATAAGCCGGGCTCAAAAACTTACTCTACTATAATTACATTTTCTTCTTTTAGCAGCGGCAAATTTTTAAAACGAAGTACAATATTTGCTACCACAACTACATCACGCTGGCAGTATTCTACTATGCGTGGCAGGTTTTTTTCTTTATAGTATACATGCTGGACCATGCTGCCGTCAATATCTGTTTTGGAAGTAGGTATGCCCAGTACATTTGCCAATAAGTTAAGGGATATATAATTTTTATAATCGCCAAAT
>JANXWM010000350.1 GCA_025351145.1 Chitinophagaceae bacterium | reverse complement strand
CTTCATGGTTTGCGCTTTCCAAAGCATGTGTGGCTTATGTTTTAAGTGAAATTGAAAGCAACAAAACTTACTGCCTTTTTTTTAATACAGGCTTTTGTTCTGATGAAAGTTTTTTTCAAACCATTATTGGTAATTCTGCATTTTACAAAAATGTGAAAGGGAATCTTACGTATGCCGACTGGAGTGTGGATCCCGGTCCTGCTTTTATCACTCAGCATCATTTGCCCATTTTAAAAACGGATGCGGATAAATTTTTTGCAAGAAAATTCAATAATGAGTCTGGCGATATAGTTGATTTGATTGAAAAAGAATTGCGTGGTTAGTGTAGTATGTATTGTTGGTGCATAATTTAATTTTCAAAACTTAGTTGCTGTCAATAGGAATGGATTTTAGAACAGGTTTTACATCTGATAAGTTGCCCCTAGTTACTGTTTGCATGTCTTCTTATAACTATGCAAAATATATAGAAGCGGCATTGAATTCACTGCTTGCACAAACCTATCCATTTATTGAACTTATTATTATTGATGATTGCTCTTCAGATCATTCAGTCAGTATTATAAATAAATGGGTGTTAAGAAATACAGTGAAGTGTAATTTTATTGTTCATAAAAAAAATAAAGGGATTACAAGAACCCTTAATGGGATGGTTAGACTTTCTAGTGGCAAATATGTTGTATTATTTGCATCTGATGATATTATGCTGCCTGCCTGTATAGAAAACCAGGTAAAAGTTTTGGAAAGTTGCGGGGAAGAATATGGTATGTGTTATTCGATTGCTGCAACAATGGACGAGGAGAACAATTTTACTGGCTATTATAATGAAGGACAACCACATTATGAGGGTGATGTATTGGAGTATTTTGTACATGGCTGGTTAGGTTTTGTAACACCTGCAACAATGGTAAAAAGATCAGTATACAGTATTACCGGACTTTATGATGAACGGCTTTTAATTGAAGATTATGATTTTTGGCTAAGACTTTTCACCTACTTTAAAGCAAAATTTTGTGATTATCCTGGTATAATCTACAGGCGAAAAAAAGAATCGGCTGTTTTTGATGAATGGTGGAAAAATAACAATGAACGATATTACAACGACAGGATATACTCCAATGCAGGGGCTCTTACATTTATTAAAGGGCAAAAAAAATTGAAAAAGCATTTAAGCAATAAAATAAATCAGTATTTGAAAGCGCTTGAAGCAAACCGTTCCCCATATGTTCCTAGATTATTAATCTATCTTATAAAAAGGGGATATTTCAGAATTCCTCTGAAAGTGTTGTTCTCTGGTTTTTTAAGGCAAAGAAGGAAGTCTTTAAATTCCTAGTGCGAAGAGCGATTATAAATATTTTACTCTCACAGACTATAAAAGGCTTTAAAATGCTTCCCTTTATTAAACAAAACAATAAGCTTAAACAGCACCTTAGAAATAAGATAAGCCAGTATTTAAAAGCTCTTGAAACTCATCATTCCCGCTTTACTCCAGAAGTTGTGAATTACCTTATTAAAAACGGGTATTTTAGAATTCCTTTCAGGGTACTTCTCTCAAATTATCTTCGGCTGAAATAAAAAGCAGCCGTGGTTTAAAATGGCCTACTGTTTCTTTTTTCAAACAATTGATATTAAATACCGGCGTGGCAAAACAACGATTATTAGTAACGCTCTCAATTAGCTTTTCAATCCGCTACTTATACAGAACAGGATTATTGCAGCAATTAAAATCATTTGCAGATGTTGTAATAGCCATAACCTGGCAAGAAGCAGATTTGATAGCGGAGTTAAAGAATGATGGATTTGAAGTGTACCTGGCTCCCCAGTCTCAAAGGTCACCGGCTTATACAAATGCAAGAAAAAAAATCGAATATTGGTTCAATGCTTTCCGGTTAAAAAGCCCCACGGGTAAAATACAGGAAAGCTACCTTAATCAATATCTCCCTTTCAAAAATATCTTCATACGTAAAAGCAGGGAATGCTATAATTATATAAAATTTTTTATCCCGGGATATGCAGGAAGATTATTAAAAAATGAAAGTAAACTTTTGCAAACCCATACAAACTACCACGAACTTTTGCAATGGGTGAGGGATTTAAAAATTGATGCCGTATTTACCGTTACGCCGTTTCATAAACAGGAAGATATTTTATTACGGGCCTGTAAAAACAGTGGTAAAAAAATGATTACGGCAATCCTTTCTTTTGATAATATTACCAAGCGTAGCTGGATACCGGTTGAGTATGATCTGTATATGGTTTGGAACAGGCACAACAAAAATGAACTCAACCGTATCTATCCATTCACAGAGAATATGCCCGTGCATATTACCGGCGCGCCACAGTTTGATTTTTATTTCAACGAGGAATATTTGTTTCCAAATGATGCCTGGAAAACTATTGTTGGCCTGCCCAAAAATGAGCGTAAAATAATCTTGTATGCAGGTGGACCGAAACTGTTGTTTCCCAACGAACCGCAATACCTGCAGCACCTTGATTCGGCTATCAGTAACGGGCAAATACGTCATCAACCTGTTATATTATTCCGCTGCCACCCCATTGATCATATTGAACGCTGGAAGAAAGCAATCGGCGATTCGCCCAATATTATTTTCGATTCATCATGGACGGGCAAGCAGGAAATATTTAATGCAGACATTACCCTTCACGATATTCGTAAGTTGTGCTCAACACTTGCTTACACAGATGTACACATCAATCTCTGTTCTACTATGACGGTTGATGGAAGTGCTTTTAATAAGCCAGAGATAGGCCCGGCTTACGATGAGGTAAACCCTTCAAAAGAATGGCTGCTGCAGCAAATGTATCAGCAGGAACATTTTATACCCATTATTAAAACAGGTGGTTTAATGCTTGCTACATCAAAAGCGCAGATGATCGAATATGTAAATGAAGCTTTGGAGAAGCCTGACCTGTTTAGTAAAAACAGCCATCACATACTCGAAGAAATCATTACTTACACCGATGGCAAAAGTACTCAGCGGGTTGCTGATGTAATAAAAGATTACCTGCTTAAATAATATTAGCAAGCAGTATATCTTATACAATGATTTGTTTAACTCTTTTGTTGACCAACTATATTACTACTATCATCACCGGTTGTGTCACTCACTTGTGCGTTCAGAATATTCTTCGGCACTGTGCTGTCCTGTTCATAAAATCAAACCTGCTTTAACAGCAATGCAATCAATCCAAGAATGCACATTTAGCCATGTCAATATTATGCGGGTTGTATTAAAAGCTCAAAAATGATCAGAAAGTACAAGAGTGCGACGCAACGGGAACTTCATACTAATTCATAAGCCGGGTAAATGAATATACAGTGCAAAACAAAAATGCGCACAAAGATTTTATATATACAGGCACCAGGCGGCGGAGGTTCATTAATGGGGTTATATGAACTTTTAAAACAGCTTGATATAAAACAAATAGAACCCGTGGTATTGTGTTACTATAAAAACCACTATACCCAAATTTTAGAAACTATACCTGGGGTTAAGGTTATTTTTATAAATGATGAAGCGTTACTCGAAATAAAAAAAATACCAGCATCACGTTTTAGTTTTATAAACATACTGCTGCTTCAGTACTACTCTGTGAAAAAATATTTTTATGGTGACAGCAAACTGGTTGCATTTATTTATGACGTGCTTCAAACAGAAAGGCCACAACTGGTTCAGCATTCCAACGATATTACTGACAACCGTCAATCTGTGCGTGCATGCATAAAGGCGGGTATACCACAGCTTATATATAACCATACTTTAGCGGGGTATGGATATGATTATACCAATTATTGGTTCGATTATTTTCTAATTAAGAAGTTATCATTTCATATACACATGACAGAAGTGGTAAGGAATCATTTTACCAAATTGTTTCATTTAGATAAAAAAAAATCAGCCATATTTAATGACTTTGTAGATACAGATAAATTTATGCCCAAACCAGAGAATGAATTGTTGGAACAGGAACTGGGTATTGATGAAAGCGATTTTGTAATTACAGATATAGGAAGAATTATTTCATGGAAAGGGCAGCATGTATTAATTGAAGCCGTTAATCTTATAAAAAATAAAGTACCCCAGTTTAAAGTATTGATCGTGGGCCCTTATGATAAGGCTGTAGGTTCCGAAACCTATTATAAGGAATTGAATCAACTAACTGTAAAATATCACCTGGAAGACATTATCATATTTACCGGTAACAGGGAAGATATCTCAGAAATCATTAATTCTTCGGATGTAATCGTGCATACGGCCATTAAACCAGAGCCTCAGGGTATTGTAATACTTGAAGCATTGCTTTGCAAAAAACCAGTTATTGCATCAGATTCCGGCGGCTCCGCCGAACTCGTAAAAATGTATGGAGGGCTACTCGTAAAACCAGCTGATGCTGCGGCTCTTGCCAATATACTTTTGCAGGTAATGAATGGGGAGAAGGATAAAGTATCCAGTGAAAATTATCCTGTTCATTACGAAAAATTATTGCAGGATTTTGACCCTAAAAATAAAGTGGAGCAATTGATGGATATATACAAAAGCGTATTAAACTAATGCTTAAAAACCCTGAGGAATATTTATGTGCGGCATAGCAGGCATGTACACTTTTAAATCAGCCGATCTTCAGCCGAACTATTTTAAGTGGTGCCTCACAACCATGCATCACCGCGGCCCGGATGCGCAGGATATTTGGGATAACGGCAAAAATTATATTACCGCATTTGCAAGGCTGGCTATTAGGGATCTAAGTCCCAACGGCAACCAGCCCATGTTATCTGATTGCGGTAAGTACTCTATCAGTTTTAATGGTGAAATATATAATACAGAGGTCCTTGCACAACTACTACTGCCATACCGTTCGGTATTCAAATCAACAAGCGACACGGAATTGTTACTGTATGCCTTAATGCATCTTGGCGCTGATAAAACGCTTGAGATAACTGACGGTATTTTCGCCTTTGCATTTTACGATATCGCAAAAAATAAATTGATACTTGCAAGAGACAGGGTTGGTGTAAAGCCCTTATACATTGGCACATCCAGCGATGGTATTGTGTACAGTTCACAGTACGATCATATTATCAATCATTCATTTTGCAAAGACCAGCCTTTTGATGAAAATGTGGTGGCATCTTATCTTTCACTTGGTTACATGCCTGAGAACAGTGGTGTAATAAAAAATACCAAACTGTTGCCGCATGGTTATTATTATGTGGTTGAAAATGGAACTGTTCAGGCATACTGCTATTACAGTTATACTGCTTCTTCTTTATCAAATCAGCATGCAATAAATGTTGATGATGTAATTGATGAGTCTGTAAACAGTCAGTTGGTGAGCGATGTTGCTATCGGCACTTTTATGTCGGGCGGTGTTGACAGTACGCTAGTGAGTTACTTTGCCAACCGGCATACGCATTTAAAATCATTTACCATTGGTGTTACCGGCAGTTCAATGGATGAATCTGCCGCTGCTGCTGAATTTGCACATCGTTTTAAAACAAATCATTTTTGTAAAAATATTTCAGCGGGGGACTTACTGGCTTTGTTAAGCGATAACGCCAAAGCGTTCAGCGAACCATTTGCCGATTTCTCCTCTTTGCCCACGTTAATGCTCTCGGGTTTTGCGAAGGAACAGGTAACCGTTGCATTAAGCGGTGATGGCGGCGATGAATTATTCTGGGGTTACCCACGCAACAGAAAAGCGCTAAGTTTTATCCCGTATTATCAAAAACCTTTATGGGCAAGGCGTGCAGCATTATTAAAAACTAAAATCAACAACCGCTCTGCGGTTGAATTGGTGCGCCACTGGAGCCAGGCAGGTTTTATGGAATATTATTATTCAACACTTTCTATCACCGGAGCCATTAAATGGCTGCCGCAAATATGTAAAGCACAACCTGCTGATGCTTTTTTTTATGCAGAAAATAAAACCTTATTTAAGTCAAAGACCCATGATACCTCGGAATTGATGGCGCTTATACGCAAGCTGGAAGTAGATATTCATTTGCAGCGGATATTAATTAAGGTTGACCGCGTAAGTATGTACCACAGCCTGGAAGTAAGGGTGCCCCTGCTCAGCAATGCCATGCTGCAGCATAGTCTTTTGTACAGCTATAATGACTGCATAAAAGATAATGCTGGTAAAATGAATTTAAAGGAATCATTGATCAGTAAGACAAGCAGGGAATTGGTAATGCGGCCAAAAAAGGGTTTTACGATTCCAATGGATGAATGGATGAGAAAAGAATTAAAACAGGAAGTAACCGAAAAAATAATGAACATGCCATCTGGGCTTTCTTATATGTTTCATAAAAATAAACTGCAGCAATTGCTTGATGCACATATGAGCGGTGCAGAAAACTGCAGCTGGTTTATATGGGCAATTTATTCATTGGTAATATGGGATGCTACACACCGAAACAAAATATAAGGCGTTGCGCATAGCCGTTGTTACCAACGAGTTTCCATCCGTAAGTGAAACATTTATTTCCAACCAGGTAAAGTATTTAGCAGCCAAAGGCAACCAGGTGTTTGTATTTTGTTTTATTAAAAACCCTGCGTTGTTTCACCAGTTGTTCAATGGCAACGGAGGGGTAAAAATTATCTTATTCAGCAGGAGAAAATTATTGCAATATCTTCTGTTGCACCCGTTTCAAATTGCGAAAGCTTTCAGTAAGCATTTTGATATGAAGCTTTTTTTCTCTAAAAAAGCAAGGGCTTCCACTATTAATGCCTACGCGCCGGATATTGTTCATTTTGAGTTTTCCGGCATTGGTATCGGTTTCCTTGAAGAAATAAAAAACCTGCACGCCAAAACGTTGGTGAGCTGCAGGGGGTCTGCCGAAAAAGTAAAACTGCTTGCAGATCCCAACCGAAAAGCGGGTCTTCAAAAATTATTTGACCAGGTAAATGCCATTCACTGCGTGTCGGAGGATATGCGGCAAACTATACTGCCTTACTGTAGCAAGCCCGAGAAGATATTCATCAATTACCCCAGCATCGATACGCAGTTATTTAAAAGGGCAAACCCCTATCAGCCGCATCCCGTTATTACTATCATCAGTGTTGGCAGAATTACTTTTCAAAAAGGTTATCTTATTGGGTTGCTCGCCATCAAGCGTGTAAAGGATGCGGGTATCTCTTTTAAATGGATCATTGTTGGTAAAGGTCCCAAGTACCAGGAGCTTTTTTTTCATATCCACGAAATGGGTTTGCAGCATCATGTAGTGCTTGCAGGCATGCAATCGGGCAATGCTGTTATTGAATTGTACCAGCAGGCCGATATTTATTTTTTGCCCAGTTTTTACGAGGGTATTGCCAATGCAGTGCTTGAAGCAATGAGCATGGAGCTGCCTGTTGTAAGTACACGCAGCGGTGGTATGGAAGAGGTGATCATACATGGCGTAAATGGGTTTTTGGCCAATGTTTATGATGATCAAAGCCTTGGCACTTTGTTGCTTCAGCTTTCAGGCGATTTTGAATTGCGCAAAGCGATTGGCATGGCGGCAAGAAAAAGAATTGTGGAGCAGTTTGATATACAGTTGCAGATAGATCAATACGAGAAGGTTTATGGGGAATTACTTGGATAGTGTAAAGAAGTATGGGGTGAATAACAAAGAGCCATTGCTTTGATACTCATTTAATGATGCAAATATTTCAAGAATAACTCTGACAGTTTCCAGGTGGTCATTTGTTTTTTTGGAGAGTTTTAATGAGTTATAGGTTACATTTTATTTACTTTCTTTGCCTTGATGCAAAGAAAGTAACAAAGAAAAATCAAGGACAACCTGACCGCTCCGCGCATTTGTCCTTGCCAACGCCACACATTGGAGTTTATTTTTTATTTACGTTTTTATTATTATGACAGAAGAAATTTTTTACCCAGCTTTATATTGCATGACATCTTTAGTTGCGTCGCACTCTTATGCGTTCGGATACATTATTGAGCAATGCGAAGTAAATAAAAAATAGTCATTGCAAGCTCTGCGAAGCAATCTGTAAACTCCATTATAACCTTTTCGAATATGCGCAGATTGCTTTGCTTCATTCTTCGCAACTCCCCGCAATGACGATGCATGATCCGAACGTACAAGAGTGCGACGCAAGGAACGGTCATAAAAGATTCTTAGCCGGGTACAATAGTATAAAACATTTAGTGGAGTATATTTTTTATACCGTATTTATGGAGGATGGTTTAATGAACTTTACTAACCAGCTACAAGTAGTATGCGAATAGGAATAGTTGTAGCAGAGTTTCCATCGTACAGTGAAACTTTTTTTATTAATAAGGTTATTGGCCTTTGCGAACGGGGCCACGAGGTAATTGTATTTCGTGTTAACAGGCACCAGGATGAAGTGCTGGAAGATTTGTACAGCTTTAAAAAATATCCCAACCTTCAAATTGTATCGTTTGATTTTAATGCAACCACTTTGTCGCGTATCAGTGCAATCATCAGGCACCCCTGGGTATGCATCAAAAATGCGCATATCAAAATGGCGGCGTACAAAAAAAATATTTACTACAACCTCTGTTTAATCCATTTTAAAAAGTACCGGTGCGATGTTTTTCACTTTGGCTATTCGGGGCTTGCAGTATATTACTATTCACTGTTCGATTCTTTGGAAAGTAAAATAATGGTGAGTTGCCTGGGCACAGCAGAGAAAGTAAAAGCACTCGCTGACCCTGTGAGAAAAGATAAACTTAAACTGGTATTCAACCGCGCTAACAGTATACACTGTGTTTCTGCTGATATGCTTGAAGCGATTAAATATTATGGTGCAGCCGAAAACAAAATTTATATCAACCGCCCAGCTATTGATACTGATTTTTTTTCGAGAAAAAATGAATATAAAA
>JANXWM010000347.1 GCA_025351145.1 Chitinophagaceae bacterium | reverse complement strand
AGCCCGACAAGCCCGACAAGCCTGCCGACAAGCCTGACAAGCCCGAGAAGCCCGACCAGCCTGCCGACAAGCCCGTGAAGCCCGAGAAGCCCGTGGAGAAGCCGAAGGCCACGCCTCCTCCCGACGAAGTCTTCAGCCCTTGAAGGTCGCTCAGTTGCAGCTCGTCGTCGTCCCGTCGGGGCAGAGGAGCGTATCCGCGATCTGGATGGTCTTCGTCGACGTCGCCTTCGCGTTCGTCGAGTCGACGACCTCCACGGTCACCTCGAGCTTCTTGCCGAGAAAACGTTTGTAGTCTGCACCTAGATCCTCAATTTTTAAAACTTGTTTTTTTAAGTTTCAGCTTGTAAAAGGAAGAAAGGTTTAGAAAGCAATTTTCAAAATCAACAGCAAAGAGAAATGCATCGCAATCATTAAAATGCAACCCTAATAATTTACAGTCTTTAAACTTGATGTCCCTGAAAGAGGTTTTCGATAATTTAGCCAAAGTTACATTGCAGCCGATGAATGCGCACTCCGAAAAACTGATGTTTGATAAGTCGGTATTTAAAAAATTACAGTTTACAAAACTACAGTTTTCATAATCGCCCATGGGCACACCTGTTGCAGTAAAATCTACTTTATCAAAATCTTTTTCTTCTATATAAGTTCTTTCCATTTAATACTGAATTGCTGTAAGCTTAAACATACAAGCTGACTGTTTAAAAATTTTTCTGCTGCGCTTTGCTAAATAAAATTACTGCAGTACAAGAGTGCGACGCAACAGAAGTATGATAGTTGTAATGCTGTTTGGTACAAAAGGCAACTACTCTTTTGGAAAGCCATCCTGCTGCTTTAGTTCTGCAATTTGCGCTATATGTCTTTCGCTGTGGCCGGCGATAAAAACAATGGTTTGATAAAGATCCATTGTACCGGCAAATGGGTGGTTCCAGAACCTGTTTCGCAGATCGTCCTGTGTTGTGCTAATGTATTCTATGGTGGGATTGCGGCGCTTGATAAAAAAAGCAAGTGCGGCAGCCGCATCGGGAAATTTGCCCACGGGTTTAATTACTTCGGGGCTGTTCGCTTTATAGTTGCGGCTTGCGGTTTTGTTATAAACCTCTTCGTCAGTCATCTTAATTTCGGCCCTTCTTGCAGGGTCTGCATCTGCTGCCAAACCCTGGCGAACAGCCTGCCAAATACCATTCTCTGCAAGGGCAACATGTTCAAGTATTTCATTAATGCTCCATGTAGCGGGGGATGATTTATAAGCCAGTTGCCCATCGCTTAAAGCATGCAGTTCGTTGATTAGTTTTTCCCGTGTAGTTTCTAATTGATTGAATGCGAAATTATTTTCCATACAGTTATGAGTTATTTAATATTACTTTTTCTTTTTCCATAAACCAACCACAGCCCGCAATGCGGTGAACAGGCCAAGTTGTTTTGCACCGGCAAGCAGCTCTTCTTTTATATTGCCCTTGCCTAAGGAGCTGCCAAGTAATAAACCGCCTGCACCTTTTACCAGCCCGAAGGTTTTTGATGCTATAAAATTGTTGAGGAAAGCAGGAAGCACAGCACTGGCAGCAGCTTTAAAAGTTTCCTGTGGCAGTTGTTTCCATCGTTGCTGCAGATCATCTTCCTGCAATTTTATAGCGGCTTTTACTTTGTGTATTTCGCCATGCAGTGTTGCTGAATTATTGATATGGGAAAGATTTTTATGGTTGGTTGCTGTTCTCTGTATCATTGTCATCTTCGTTTTTTTCAAAGAAAATATCTATTACCATATTGGCTACATTTTTTTCAAGTACTTTTTTGCGTATGCCAATTAGTACCGCAAGTAAAAGAATATAAGTTGCGGCTACAATGCCAAAGCCAAGATAAAGACTGCCGGTAAGCGAAGCAAAATAATATCCCGCCATAATGCTGATAAAAAGCAATACAAAAAAACCAAGCAACGCAACCAGCAGGCCAGAAAAAATGACTGCAATTATCCTGGAAGCTTTCTCAACGGTTTGCAGTTTAAACAGCAGCATGCGGGTTTGAATATATTCTTCCAGTGCTTTGCCCGAACCGGTAAAAAAATCTTTTTCTTCTTTCATAAACTGGTGCTTTATAATGGTTGTTATAACCCGAAAGAAATAAGCAACGAGGTTAAATTATTTAAGCTTCCTGTGCAGAACTATCTTTTGCTTTATTTTCCAAGTCTTCTACAAATTGTTTGCCTTTACGCAGTAGCGCTGCTACCTCTTCATCAAAAGACTGCAGCTTTTCTTTAAAGGTATCCTGTGCGTCATCTGCAGCATCTTTCACATTGCTCATAAATTCTTTGCCTTTTTCGCTTTGCAAAAACAAAGCTGCGGCTGCAACCGCCGCTGCACCAAGTATTAAGCCTGCTACAAATTTTTGATTATCATTCATAATTGATTAATTTAATACTGAAACAATATCTTTGGATACACAGTTGAATTTACACCAAACAAATCATACACATGGAACCAACCAGAGACTATAAAGTTAACCGATACTTTTTTCTTGGGATCATTTTGATATTCGCTATTTTTTTACTCATGAGCCTGGCGCAGTTTTTTTCTGCCTTTCTTTCTGCTGTTATTTTTTATGTGCTTAGTAAACCTTTTGCAGAATGGCTTATAAAAAAGAAACGCTGGAAAAAAGGTACAACAGCTACGCTCATTATAATCGTTTCTTTTTTCATCATAATGCTGCCGTTAACTTTACTGGTAACACTTATCTACGGCAAAGTAAGCCATGTAGCCGCCAATCCCGCAGACATCATTAGCAGTGTAAAAAGCTTTGGCGCAGCCTTGAATGAAAAAACAGGGTTTGACCTGATAAGCGACAGCACCCTTGCCTCTATTCAAAGTTCTGCTACGGGGCTATTGTCAGGCATTGTTAACCAGGGGATCGGTTTATTCTCCACCATACTCATGATGTATTTCTTCCTGTATTTCATGCTGCAGAACCTAAACCGTATGGAAGCTTCTATTTTACTCTACCTTCCTTTTAAACGTGACAAAATAAAAATCTTTGGCGATGAGCTGGTAGCGCAAACTTTCAGCAACGCAGTGGGCATCCCGCTCATTGCAGTAGCCCAGGGTATACTTGGATTTATTGCTTATACAATCACCGGCGTACAGGAAGCTGGTTTCTGGGCTGTAATAACAGGCTTTTGCTCTATAATTCCCATCGTGGGCGGAGGCCTTGTATGGTTACCGATTGTGGTATTTCATTTTGTTACAGGCAATACATGGCAGGGTGTTTTTATGCTGCTGTGGGCCGCATTGCTGATGGGCAGTATTGATAATGTAATTCGCTTTGTGCTGGCAAAACGTATGGCCGATGTTCACCCCATTGTTACGGTACTTGGTGTGATTATGGGATTAAAATATTTTGGGTTTATCGGTTTAATATTTGGGCCGGTGCTTATCTCTTATTTTATTATCCTTATTAAAATTTATTACGTAGAGTACCAAAAACCCGTTGCAGTAAAACGCCCTGAAAAACCCAGGCAGCTTATCCCCTCTTACATGCAGCCATTGATGCCAACAAAGAAAGAAAAGAAATAAGAAAATATTTTGAGCCGGGCAGAGGAACTACTATGAAGCTTTTGTTGCGTCGCACTCTTGTACTGTAGAATACAACTCAGCAAATGCGAAGACCAAAAGAGTGAAAGTACCCGGTTCACTTGCCTAATACTTTTTCACCTTCGAACTTGTCTCTCATTGTTCAGAACGTACAAGAGTGCGACGAAAGGGACGACGCTATGAAAAACCTAAGTTGGGTAAACAATTGTTTTATAATTCCTCAATCATTAATTTTTTCCAGCGCACTTTAATGCCCCCGCCATCATGTATCTGCAGGGCAATAAAGCCTTCGCCTTTCCCTATTTTTTCATCTTTAATATTCACCATCATGTGGCCATTGAGCCAGGTGGTTACTTCATCGCCAACTACTTTTATTTTATATTCATTCCACTTGCCTTCTTTTAAATATTTTTCATGTTCGGGGTTGGGGAGTTTTAACCAACCACGGCCATATGATTCGTAAATGCCGCCTGTATGCTGATTAAGCGGCGCCACTTCTGCCTGCCAGCCGCTGATCTTTACACCGTCAATTGTGGAGCGAAAAAATACGCCACTGTTTCCATTGGCTTCCTGTTTAAACTGCAGGGTGAGTTCAAAGTTCTTATAATTTTTCTTCGTTGACAGGTAACCGTATTGTTTATCCGGGCCGCTTTCGCAAACAAGCTCACCTTTATCAACGTACCATTTTTCAGTACCATTAACCGTCCAGCCGGTAAGGTCTTTTCCGTTGAATAAAGCTGTTTTTGTTTGAGCGTGTAAGTGTACGGCAGCAATAGAAAGAAATAAGATCAACAATTGTTTCATAAAAATATTTTGGTTAAGGTAAATAATCTTTTAATAATCGCTATCATAATTTGATGAGCATGCGATTAAGAGACTTATTGATTTTTAAACCCGCCTGCACTTTGCCGAATAGTATTACCGGAAGTACAAGGGAGTGACACAACAGGCGATGATAGTAGCAATGCAGCCGGTAAACAAAAAAATCCTGTTTATTTTTTTAAGCTAATTAAAAAGAGGGATGGGTTTGATATTCATGAAGACACAGATTAATCTGTTATTTCATGTATTGCTGCATTGATCTGTAAGCAAACTTTTGACAGTTGATCTTCGGTAATAATCAGTGGCGGCGCTATGCGTAAACATTCCGGCGCAAACAAAAACCAATCAGTTATAAGCCCTTTTTCTATACATAATTCAATCACTTTTTTATTGGTTTCAAAACTGTCAAACTCAAGTGAGGCCCATAGTCCGCAGCTTTTTATTTTCTTTATGGAGGGATGCCGGATAAGGCTCAGCATTAACTGTTCTTTCTTTTTTACTGTTGAAATATAGCCTCCTTCGAGCAAAACTTCCAAAGCAGCTTTACCCGCTGCGCAGGAAACGGGATGACCGCCAAATGTAGTAATATGGCCCAGTACAGGATCGTAGGTTAATGTATTCATTAGCTTTTTATCGGCGATAAAAGCGCCAAGTGGCATACCTCCGCCTAAGGCTTTACCGAGCAGCAAAATATCGGGCACAACTTTAAATTGTTCAAAAGCCCAAAGCGTTCCCGTGCGGCCAAAGCCAGCCTGAATCTCGTCTAAAATCAGTAAAGCACAGTGCCTGTCACATTTTTCACGTATGGCTTCCACCCATTCTTTTGCAGGTGCCGTAACCCCGCTTTCTGCCTGTACTGTTTCCAGTATTACACAACAAACAGTATTATCAATGGCGTCAATTGCCTGCTGGCTGCCATAATCGTAGTGGTAAACATCCGGCAACAGTGGACGAAAGGCATTTCGCCAGTATTCGCTCCCCATAACACTTAGCGCACCTTGCGTACTTCCATGATAACTTTTATTGAAGGCAATTATTTTGGAACGTCCTGTTACACGTTTGGCTAATTTCATTGCACCCTCGGTTGCTTCGGCACCGCTGTTGGTGAAATAAACTGAATTTAATGTTGCAGGAAGATAATCGGTTAAAAGTTTAGCATAAGCAACCTGTGGCGCTTCAATAAACTCTCCATATACGATGAGGTGCATGTATTCTGCGGCCTGCTTTTGAACTGCTTCTACAACTTTGGGGTGCGAATGGCCAATATTGGCAACACTAAAACCAGAAATGAGATCTGTATAAGCTTTGCCATTTACATTGTACTGGTAAATGCCCTGCGCACGGATAATTTCCAATGCTATGGGTGCCGGAGAAGTTTGTGCTACATGCTGCAGAAATAGTTGCCGCTGGTTCATTTATTTTAAAGCATTATTTGTGGCTGCAAAAAATCAAAGTTAGCAGAAGTTGTTTGTTCCC
>JANXWM010000256.1 GCA_025351145.1 Chitinophagaceae bacterium | reverse complement strand
GGGTTGCTTATTGCCGAAGCCCATTCTGCTGCACAAGAGTGCGACGCAAGGAACGGTTAATAGTTATTCTTCAGCCGGGCTCATAAAATATCAGGTAACGGGTATTGCGTGCTTTCTTTCTTTAAATGCTACCAGAAATAAAAGCAACACTACAATGGCAATACCTGCCGGAACCATCCATACGCCAGACCAGTTGGTAATTGCTGTATCGCCTGTGCCAGTGGTGTAGGCATCTTTTACTTTGCCAGAAAGTAACGAGCCAATAAGCATACCGATACCATAAGTTGCAAGGCTTATTAAGCCCTGAGCCTGGGATTTTATTTTTTCTCCGGCTTTTTCATCGGTGTAGATCATACCACTGACAAAGAAAAAGTCGTAACACATGCCATGCAAAACAATGCCGCCGTAAAGCATCCATTCTGCGCTGTCGGCATTGCCATAGCTGAAGAAAAAGAAACGTATAATCCATGCAAGCAAACCGGCAATTAAAATATTTTTTATACCAAATCTACTGTAAGCAAAAGGGAGCAGCAGCATAAAGAACACTTCTGATGCCTGCCCTAATGACATTTTATTTTCTACATAAAAAGTGTTAGGCAATGCTTGCCCGGGATGCGCAGCCATAAAAGCGGCTTTATATGCATCGGTAATAGATGGATTAGCCATTGAATAATAAAAAGAAAGCGGGATACATATTAAAATTGATGCAATAAAAAATATGGTGAAAGACCTGTTTTTAAATAAGACAAATGCATCCCTCCCAATAATTTGTGCCGCACTTACGGGGCCTTTTATCGAAGGTGCTGTATTTGGAAGCGTGAACGAATACAAACCAATAACAGCAGCAGTAATCATAGAAATGTAGAAGATGGTTACCTTATCTCCCCAGCCCATAACGCCTACCAGATTTGTTACTGCAATCCATGCAATTGTTCCCAATACCCGAATTGGCGGAAATTGTTTTTCGGGGTTTGTCATTTGGCGCATAGATATAGATGCGGTAAGCGCAATAGTTGGCGCAAATGTGAGGCAATACAGGAGCATTACCCAATAAAAGAGATCGTAGCTGGTAATATTGATAAGCCAGAAAAGAAGCCCGGCGCCAATTAAATTCAACACGCCTAGAACTTTTTGCGCAGCAAAAAATCTGTCTGCAAGCATGCCGATAAAGAATGGCGAGATGATCATTGCAACAGAAAATGTTGCATAAATATTTCCTACCTGTTCCCCGGTGAAGTTAATGGCAAATAAATATTTTGATAATTGCCCGTACCATGCACCCCATACTACAAACTGGAGGAACATCATTACCGAAAGCTGAATACGCGTTGTTGATTTCATTGATCTGATTTGTTGTAAATAAGATTTTATGAGCCGGGCTATTGAATAAATATTAAGCTTCTCTTGCGTCGCACTCTTTTACGTTCGGAACAATGCTGAACAAGTCTCCAGTTCCAGTTGAAGAATTATTAACCCTAAACTACAAACTGTAAACTATGCCTTTGCACTTCTTTCTCACAACCTGCCTCATTTAAAGCCATCACTTTTCTTTCTTTAAAATTCAGTTTTTATTGAGGCTCCGCCAACAGCCGCATTTAATAAAGCCCTATAAGGCAAAGCAATCTTTGGAGGTTATCCGATGCGGGAAATTACGGAGAAATCGGGGTAATTAAAAAATGCTCTAAATAAAAAAATGCGACTGATGATTTGGGGTTTGATTGTTATGCAGTGACACAGTATCTTCAATGCAAAGGAATGGAGAAATAAAGATGGTTAGTTTTAACCTACTAAAGAAGTTTATATAAGGGCAGCCAAATACCTTACTTTATAAAACAGTTAATTTTTAAAAATCAAAAATCTGCAAGCATTTGGTATACATGTTTTGTTTGTGCCTTATTCAATTCTGCGACTATTTTTTTAAAGAAAGGTAAGATTGACTGTAAAATACTTGCTGGTCTAAAAAATCATGTATATATTACTATGTCTTATTAGAAATAATCCGCTTATTAAAACAAAACATAAACCAGGCTTACCCAATGCCAAACTATATTTTGCAGATATATCTATTCACCAATTTCACCTTAAAGAATTATGAAAAAAATACTAACAAAAAAGACTTTGACAATCGCTTCTGTAATTTCAATTATGGCAATTACCAGTTTTTGGTTTTTGGAGATTTTTAGCAGTTCGGCAATTGGGCCGGAAGAAGTAAGGGGCTTGAAAATAAGTGGCCACGTGTTACATGATGATTTAAATAATTACGAATTGATCAATATAATAGTTGATACTTCATACAATCCGGATACACTTAAAGTCTACGGTATTAATGGTGGCGTTTCAACAGAAATAACTGATCACTTCGAACCAACGGTAACCTACTCTGGTCTCACGTTCAATTTAACGCCATTAAAAACAAAAGGGAGAGGTGGTGTGATGCCAGCTCCTGTTGGAGAGTATTACTTAATTCCGGTAGTAGGTTATTGGGGTGTGTTGCCACCAAGGCGGTTTTTAGAAATTCATGTTTCGAATAATCAATCAACTCCTGGTTCTACAAAATTATTTAATCCTTCACCCCCATATCAGCCGGGGAGATAAAAACTGATTAGATGTTATTTAAGCAAATATTTGACTGGTCTGAGGTATGGGCTGCAGCAATTCCGTTAATTGTATTCATACTAAAAAAGGGACAGTCTTATAATTATTTGTATCCGGTATTATATTATTTGATTGTTGCATTTTGTATCAATCTAACGATTGATATCAGCTGGAAGTATAAACCATATATGCCTACTTTTCTGCAGGATAATAATTTTTTGTATAATGTTCATTCTATAGTGCGGCTATACTTTTTTATCTGGTTCTTCAGATGTATCAGGTTACACTTGAATAAGATATTTCAAAACACGGTTATTTACATTTCAGCTTTATGCATCATCATCAATTTCTTATTTTTTGAACCTTTTAGCCAAATTAGTCCGGTAACTTTTGCCTTAGAGGGATTTATCCTGCTTTACTATTGTGTTACTTTCTTTCTGGGTGTATTAAGGAAAGAAGAAGCGAATACCAAGTTTGATCCTTCCTTAGTTATTGTTACCGGACTTATTATTTTTGAAGCAGTTAGTTTTCCAATCTTTCTCTTCTTCGATACTTTAATGAAAGAATCTGAAAACTCTGTTTTCCAGATTTGGCCTATTCATAATATCTTTTACATTATTTTTTGTTTATTTATTGCACGTGCTTTTTATGGGAGGGTAAAATATGCAAATCACTAGTCTGGTTTTAATATTTATTGCTGCTATGTTCCTGCTCATCATCAGTTTTCTGCTGGCTTTTAATATGAGCCAGCGAAAAAAGTTTGAGTATAAACAGAACATACAAAAACTCCACGAAAAACAACAAAACCAATTAATAGAAGCAGCCGTGAGAAGCGAAGAAATGGAGCGGCACCGCATTTCAGAAGAACTTCACGATGAAGTGGGGGCCTTGTTGTCAGCTACAAAACTTTATCTTGGAAATATAACAACGGATGGGTTGGGTGATAAAGACAAGCAGTTGTTTTCCAAAACTTTAGAACTGCTTGATGAGTCAATTACAAAAGTGCGGTCCATTTCCCATAACCTTCATTCTGCCATCTTAAAAGAACTTGGCCTTAATGAAGCTATCCGTAGTTTCTTTCAAAAGATTGGGCAAGGTGCCGGCCTTGAAACGACAGTAGAACTTGATAATAGTTACCAAACGGGTAACCCTGAAAATGATATAAGTATTTACAGGATGATACAAGAACTGGGTAACAATATTTTAAAGCATGGTAAAGCAACGCAATTACAGATTCATTCATTGGTTCAGGATTACGAACTTGTCTTTACTATTAATCATAACGGAACCGGCTTAAGCCAGGAAGCATTTGAAAGGCTCCGCTTTCAGCAAAACGGACTGGGATTAAAAAATATCCAGAACAGGATCATTCTTTTAAAAGGAAAAATCCGTTTTGATGCAGATACAAATAATAATACCATTGTTTTAAAAATCCCCATAATAAAATTACCATGACAGCTATAAAAATAGCCATCGCTGATGATTATAAAATATACCGTGATGGCTTAAAACTTTGCCTTTCTTCTGACAATAATCTTCAGTTTCTTTTTGAAGCAGAAAATGGTGAGGAATTAATGAAGTTACTTGAAAGCAATCAACCCGATGTTATTCTCATGGATTTAAAAATGCCATTACTGGATGGTGTGGAATCTACTAAACTCATCCGTAAAAAATATAAAGAAATTAAAGTGCTTGTGGTTACCATGTACGACAGTGATAAATTTATCATCCATCTGATGGAGAGTGGCGCAAATGGTTATTTATTAAAAAATGCGGAGCCCAAAGAGATTATTAAGGCTATTTATACAGTGCACGAAAATGGTTATTACTTCAACGATCTTGTAAATAAAGCGCTTTTAAAAAAACTTGTAGTAAAGAATAATCTTATACCCTCTTTTAACAACGACATTGAATTAACCAGGCAGGAGCAGCAGGTGCTGGAACTTATTTGCGAAGAAAAAACTGTTGCTGAAATTGGCACACAACTTTTGTTAAGTGTAAGGTCAGTTGAAGGAATCAGGCAAAAGCTTATTGAAAAAATTGGTGTACGCAATACAGCCGGGCTTGTAATGTTTGCAGTAAAAAATGGCCTCACAGAGTAAATGGATTTATTGAACCGGATTAAATAATGCAGATTTAATAGTTTGATCCAGCTCATCATATTCATTTTGATCTACTATCACTATTTCTTCGGGGAACCCTTTTATTTTATGGGCTACTGTTTTTATATATTGCCCGCCTTCAAGATCAGCAGGTTTTATATTAAGCCTTCCCGAAACAATAAACCCGATATCCCTGCAGTAGCTTTGCAGCCTGCTTGCAAGGTTGATGCTGTACCCAATATATTCTTCCCTGTTCGAATTTTGATAAGTTAATTTATGCACAGTTCCTGCAGAAATACCAAACCGGATATTTTTGGGGATATCAGGGAAAGGGATTTCTTCCAAAGCCTTTTTAATGATTCTTTTGAATTTTAGTTTTAACAACCAAAAGGTCGATATAAGGCCTAAACGCTGTTGTTCTGTAAAGTCATTGTATCGCCATATATATAAACCGCCATCCCCCAAAAATTTTGAATGAATCAATTCCGGGAATGCGGGAATATCCATTTGCTCATCATCAATATCCATTGCCCAATATGGTTTTCCCCCTTTTATAGTTTCATCAATTTCACTAAGCACCAGGTTTAAAAATTTGGGCACATACTCGTTTATATCCGGATGGCTGAAAAATTTTGAAAAGCCCTCCAAATCAAAAATTAATACAATTGCCTGTTCGGGAAATGAAGCGCTGGGTTTAAAAGACGAAATTGTACTTTTCACAATTGAAATTTAGCAGAAATTAAAATGGGTACTTTTAAATTATGCTTAAAGATAATTAATTACCGGGCTTTTGAAAAACATAGAAGCTGTTTTGTATTAAATATTTATGCTGCAGGCTATGGTATTTCATAGCATCGCCTGTTGTGTCACTCACTTGTACATCCGCAATTCTATTCAACTTTAGCATCACTGTGTATTTTGCTGCTTTACAATCCAACAGTACAAGAGTGCGACGCAAGGAACGGTTCACAAAGAACCAAAGCCCGGTTCAAAAAAATGTATTTAAAACTGAAGTGTAAAAACAGTTCCCTCACCTTCGTTCGATTGAACATGAATGTTGCCTTTATGCAGCATCATAATTTGTTTGCATAAGCTTAGGCCAATACCGCTGCCAGTTTTTTTGGTAGTGAAAAACGGGATAAAAATTTTGTCTAAAAGTTCTTCGGGCATGCCGCTGCCATTGTCGGCAATTTGAACAACCGTTTTTTTACCGGGCACATAATTGGCCGAAAGCAAAATGCGTGGATGCGGCTTTTCCTTTACGGCTTCAATGGCGTTAACGATAAGGTTGATAAGTACCTGTTCAATTAAGTTGGTGTCGGCCTCAAGCGTAATGTCAGGGTCTTTAAGGATGATCTCCATCTCAATATTTTTCTGGTTCAGTGTGGGCCCCATTAATGTGTGCATGTTTTCAAACACATCGCGTATGTAAATTTTTTGCAGGTTAAGCGTGGTAATTTTATTGAGGTTGCGGTATGTTTCTGCAAACTTTAATAAGCCTTCGCTGCGGCTTTTAATGGTGTTGATGCCGAGTTCAAGGTCTTCAAAGTTTCCACGGTTTTCAGGCGATACATTTT
>JANXWM010000029.1 GCA_025351145.1 Chitinophagaceae bacterium | reverse complement strand
AGATAAAACTGAAAGGAATAAGACTGATAAGAAACAGCAAACACAGCTTGATATTGCAGCAGCTACCGGAATAAATAAAAGCAATGAAAAAATAAAAACTGTCACTGCTTCACCTGCCATGGAAACAGGAAAAAATGAAGTTTTTCCTGTTTCAAATACTACTGAAAAAAATGCGGTGGATAATATAAAAAAAGATGATGGTTTAATTAAAAATGAGATTGTCATCCGCAGTAACCAGAACAGCAACAATGAAAATTTATGGCATTATCAATACGACGCAGGCTCTTTAAACAAAGACGACAGTTTATTAAAAACGCTTACTGCGGATACATTGCTAAACAGTAACGAAAATACAATAGAAGCAGAAGCAAAAAATAAAACTGAACAGCAGCCGGTAAACAAAGAAACTGTTGCAAAAAAACCTGTTAATATAAAAACACATCAATCGGGGTTTTATGCAGGGTTGATCTTTGCAGCCGATCTTTCAACAGTTAGGCTGCAGCGTACAAGCGGTATTGGTACAGCGTTTGGGCTTGTGGCAGGTTATAAGTTTAATAATAAATGGAGCATTGAAACAGGCGTACTGAAAGACAAAAAAAAGTATTATACCAAAGGCGAATATTTCAGCAAAACAAAAGTCCCTTATTTAAATACGGTAGACCTGGTTTCTGCTGATGGTTACTGTAATATGATAGAAGTGCCGCTTAACCTTCGTTACACATTAAGCACAAATAAAAAAAGTAGCTATACCGCTTCGCTGGGTACTTCATCTTATTTTATGAGCGAAGATTATTACAGTTTCGTAATCAATATTAATGGTGTAGACCAGGTGCGCAGCCGTAAATATTATCTCTCATCACAAAATTATTTTGCCGCCATTAATCTTGCTGCTGCATATGAAAGAAAAATAGGAACATCTTTTAGCCTGAGAGCAGAACCATATATAAAAATACCACTGGCCGGTGTAGGAACAGGCAGCCTGCATTTGTCAGGCGCAGGCATCAATATCGGTATTACCAAATCATTTCAGTAACATATATAAAGCTATTTGCTGCATCTATAACCGAACGTACAAGTGTGCGACGCAAGAAAGTTTAATTAAAATACAAAAGCCCGTAACAAAAAATATTTCTATAAAAAAGAGCATATATTTTTTATTAAACAGCTTATCATTTTCAAAACTTATTTGTAACAAGGCGCCGTTGCATCTATGAAGCACCGCTTGCGTCGCACACTTGTACAGCAACAATTCTATTGAGCTAACGCGAACACGTTTATAAACACACAAAACCTTTACAATGGAAAGAAGAGATTTCATTAACGCACTGGGGCAGGCATCAATGCTCATAACCGTATCAGGCCTTGCCGCCGCCTGCTCTAAATCTTCCGGAGCACCTGCTGGCGGAAATACGGGCGGTACAACAACACTGGTAAGCGCAGATCTTTCATCAGAACTAATTGCTGTAGGCAGCTTTAAATCGAGTCATGGTGTAATACTTATACGCACAGGCAGCACGAATAATGTAACCGATTTTTCGGCACTAAGCCTTACCTGTACGCACATGGGCTGCACCATTAATTACGATCAGGGTACAGAGCAATTTAAATGCCCCTGCCATGGCAGCGAGTTTGATGTAAATGGGGCTGTATTGCAGGGTCCTGCTGCTGCCCCTCTGCCTAAATTTAAAATTACGATTGTTGGTAACGCTATTACAGTGAGTTAAAAACACATAACAGCCGGGCAATCATTATCGAACTTTTGATGAGGATTCTTTAATGAGCTGAATTTTAAACTACAGTTTGCACTGCCTGAAGATAAAATTCGGCAGCCCGGTTTTTTATATTGTACTTAGCTCCATTGCTGCTATCATCGCCTGTTGTGTCACTCCCTTGTACTGTTGAATATATTTCTGCAAAGTGCCACATGCACATTATCTCAATCATCATCAATAGCTGGTGGGGCCTAATTGTTGTTTACTTCTTCCTCAAATAAATTTTGCCCGTTTTGTCTTAACAGTAAAACCAACCCAACTATTTTTTATTTATTTTACAGTTTGTTTAAAAGACAATTGTTCAATCTCTGTAGCATAAAACAAACTGTATGATTTATAAACTGAAAAAACCTGTGCATGGCACAATTGGTACCATTCGATATACCTGCACAATTGAATGGCGCAACGGAGTATTTATTGCTGATGAACCCGTCTCCTCAGGAGGGGCGGATACCGGCCCCGATCCTTACACACTGCTGCTATCCTCGCTTGCAACCTGCACCCTTGTAACGCTGCGTATGTACATCGAAAGAAAAGGCTGGGATATTTCCAATATCGCGGTAAATACAAATATGTACCAGGCAAAAAAAGATGAAACGAACATTACCGTTATAGACAGGGATATTAATTTTTTACAGCCCGTTACGGCTGAGCAAAGAAATCGCTTAACCGAGATTGCACAACACTGCCCCATTTCTAAAATACTCGAAGGGGAAATTAAAGTAAGAACATTTGCTTATGATGACAGCGAAACGGGGAAGCAAATAAAATATCCTAACAATGATATTACCGTTGTCTGGAAGCCTGAAGTGTGTAAACATTCAGGAAGATGTGTTACACATCTGCCCGGTGTTTTTAATACCCAGGCAAAGCCATGGATCAATATGGAAGGAGCATCAACTGAAGACATTATTACGCAGGTTCAAAAATGCCCCACAGGAGCGCTTTCGTATTTCAGGAATGAAGAAAAATTACAATAACTATGGAAAATACAATCATCAATAATAACGAAGCAGAGCAGCAATTCCAGGGAATACTGGAAGGAGAACTGGCTTTGCTGCAATACCGTTTTTATAAGGATGATATTGCCCTGATGCATACAACTGTTCCGGATAATTTAAGCGGAAAAGGCCTTGCATCTGCGTTGGCAGCATATGCACTTGAGTGGGCGAAAGCACACAATAAAAAAGTAATTGTTTATTGCCCGTTTGTTGCCTCTTATTTAAAAAAACACCCGGAATATGATTCTTTGATTGCTAAAACATACAGGTGAATTATTTACATGTTGTCAAAGTTTTTTTCTGTTATACCGGTACAACAATTCGCTAAAATAAAAGCTCAGTAAAGTATTAAACCGAATAAGAGTGCCCCGAAGCTTCGGGGGCAACGAAGTTTAAAAGAATTCCTGTTGCCCGGTTACAACTGAATTGAATTAATTCTTATTTATCTTTAACCGGTAACATTGCTTTTAAACCATTTTACACAAATTTAATCCTCATGCCAACAGCGAAAAAAATACTCATCATTACCGGCGATGCCGGAGAAAGTTTCGAAATTCTTTATGCATGCCACAGGCTGCGGGAAGCAGGCTGCAAACCGGTGATAGCGGCGCCCCAGGTAAAAAGAATGAACCTTGTAATGCACGATTTTGAACCGGGCTGGGATACTTACGTGGAAAGAAAAGGTTACCTGGTTGAGAGTGATATTTCGTTCGATGAAGTTGATACTGCAGACTACGATGCGCTGTTAATGCCCGGTGGAAGGGCTCCTGAATATTTGCGCAATGATGCCCGTGTAATAAAAATTGTAAAAGATTTTTTTGATGCAGGCAAATACATTTTCGCTATCTGTCATGGTTCGCAGATATTGGTAACTGCGGGCCTTGTTGACAAAAGAAAGATTGCCTGTTACGAGCATGTAAAATTTGAAGTGGAAGCATGTGGCGGCATTTATGTTGCAAACGATGAAGCGGTGCAGGATGGTAAAATTGTTACCGGAAAAACCTGGCAGTCGCACCCCGAATTTTATAAAATCGTTTTCAGTTGCCTTGAAGCACAGTAGCATTAAATATTGTTCTTCATGCACATTTATAAACAGTATAGCCAGCAGCAGTTAAACGATCAATACAATAACCGTTTGCATGTTCCTGATTATGCAGCTTACTTTGAATGCTGGGAAAAACTGAGCAGCGAAACAAGAGAAAAATATCACTTTGTAAAAGACATTGCTTACGGCGATTTGCCAAGAGAACGGCTCGATATATTTACTTCTGATAAACCCAATTCAAAAACGCTGGTCTTTATTCATGGCGGTTACTGGCAAATGTTCGATAAGGCGAGCTTTCATTTTATTGCCGGTGCTTTTCATGCGCATCATGTAACAACTGTGTTTATCCATTACCCGCTTGCACCCGCAGCAACCATGGATAATATAGTTGTATCCTGCCGCAAAGCAATGCTTTGGCTGCATCAAAATATTGGTGAGTTTAATGGCGATCCCGATCAACTTTTTATTGCTGGCCATAGTGCAGGTGCGCATCTCGCTGCTATGTTAATGGAAAAGGAATGGGTGCAAAACAATGCTGCCTATTTTATTAAAAGCATCGTTGCACTGAGCGGCGTTTTTAATCTTACGCCCATTATGCTTACCGCTAACAATGCTGTTTTAAACATGACCGGAGAAATGGCACAGCGCAACAGTCCGGCACAATTAATACCTGCAAATGCCTGCCCTTTATTATTGTTTGTGGGGGAAGATGAAACAGATGAATTTAAAGATCAGAGCATGGAATTGTACACCAACTGGAAAGATAAAAACAACAATACTTCGCTGCTGCAATTACCCGGCATACATCATTTCTCTATTCCTGAAACGCTTGTACAGCAATACTCCCCGGTACATCTCGCTTTATGCAGCATGATGAAAATTTAGTTTTATTTGTAGCCAGGCATAAGTAATTCTATCAAGCTTCGTTGCGTCGCACACTTGTACGGTTGGATTTGAATGAGCTTTTACCAAAGCGTAGATTGAAGCGGGTTTGTTATTGGCTGCAGCTAGAGGGCCTTTGTTTTTGCATGTATTTTGGTTGATCGTCAATCAACTTATTTCAGGACGAGACAGTTAGCGGTTCGTGCTTTTCTGTCACCGCAATAAAGTTATTAATGTGGTCGTCATTTGCTTTCAAGGTCAATACCTATTTTTTCAAGTTCTTTTAAAACCCAATTTATTGCTTTGTCGTCTGGAACAGTTCCTGAAAATATTTCCTTTATGTAAATGTCGCCTTTGTCAGTTGCTTCTGATGGATAACCATATCTACTTGCATAGTCAGACCAACCAACTAATTCTGCTGCTGAAAATGTAATCCGTCTTAACATTGAAGGATGGGCTAAACAAAAAGCAAGTGAACTTAATTCAACTGGCTGGTCGGATGGTTTGACTTTTACGTCAACTTCAAACCAACCATATTCCTTGTTTCTTCCATCACGATAATATTGGTCTCTCGCTGCTGAAAAATTACAAATGACTTCTGCCCGATGCCCTGCAAATTCCAACGCATCAACTAAAGCACAAATCATTGCTCCTCGCTGAATAATTGTTTCAGGTTCTATCGCTGCTGAAAAAGAAATTGAGCAAACAATTTTGAAAATTTTTCCTGGGTAGTTTCTTTCTTCGTAAACTCTGAATATAAAACATTCAGGGTCGTTTGATAAATATGCACCAACGTCAACACTGTAACCGCTAACAGAATAAACTTGTAGCGGTCGTAATATTTTGTCTGTGATGAATGGTGCTAACTTTGCTCTGTATTTTTCTACTTCTTCAAGTCCTTCTTTCCAACCTTCAATTGCAAGTTGCTTTGCCTGTTCCCAACTTGTTCCTCCTGACCAACTATTAACAGCCACACGACTTTCCTTTCGGTAAGCTCTGCTGTCTTGCATTGCGTACTTCCAAAAGTCATAAAGGTTGTCGTAAACTAAATGTTGGTTCATCGTTTTCTTTGAATGTTGGATTTAATTTTTTGTATTGTTGCTTCATCCATTCCTTTCCATAAACAAGTTTGTTCAACAACAGCCTGTTCAATACCGATTGCTAATAATGTTGCACCGTGCATTGATGCTCTTGGACTAACTACATGACGGATTTTTAATTCTTCAACAACTTTTCTTGCTTGCTGAACGTAATTCGACCATTCTTCATTTTTAGTTAGTTCGGTTTCTAATCTCTCGTCATACTTCCAATCAATGAAAACAAACCTGTCAAGTGAAGCGGCATCAAGTTGATTTCGTCCTACATATTGCCTGTCCGCACCTTGCCCATATGTGTTAGCTGCTGCTATACAATAAAATTTTTCATGTCGTGTAATTCTTTTGTCGGGAAAATCCATATAGTTGTTGGAAAGTGCAGCGTTAAAAGCTAAGACTGCTTGCGGATAACTTGCATCAATTTCGTCAAAAAGAAATAACCCACCGTTTTCGTATGCTTTACGAAATTCTGTTGAAACTATGTTTCCTTGTGCATTAATAAAGCCTGTCAATTTAAATTCACTTGCGATTGCACCTGTAAAATGAAATTCAACTTCTAATGCTTTTGCAACATTAATTGCTGCTGTCGTTTTGCCTGAACCTGCCGGACCTACAAGAAAAATATTTAGTCCTGTTGCAACTAATTTTACAAGGTCTGGAAATTGAAAGTGTTGAAGTCCTAAATCAATTTTCTTTTTTTGGTTAAGGTTTATAATTACCTCAAGAGGTTTCCTTTCTTTAAGTTCTGCAATTTGTTTTTGAATTGATTTTATTTCTTCGGAAATATTCCCTTGTCCTGTACCCAAAGTCTTTTCAATATTAGAAAGTTTTTCATGCAGTTGTTTGTCCGCATCTTTCCATTCTGTATCCTCCATTGATACCTCACAAGTTTCAACAAGTTTATAAACTATGTCACGAACTTCTTTTTCAAGTGAGCTTGATGATTGTTCTTGCTGTCTGGGCTTAATTATTTTTCCTTTTGCCATATTATTTTGTCTGCCTGTTTTGTTTAGTAGGGTGGTCGTGTAGCATGATCGCTAACTCAAAAATATGCGAAAGTTTGCAATAAAATTTTCGTGTATCCATTCAAAGAGGCTGTAGTTACAAAACTCCTTTATCTATGCTTCAGTAAAGCTGCATATATAACCCAATCGTTCGCTGCTGTTTGCATCCCGAACAACAGTTTTCGCTTTAATCTACGCACCAGTAAAAGCTCCATATTTAATCCAACCGTACAAAAGTGCGACGCAACGAAGCTTCATAGCAGCACTCCTGCCTGGTACACAAAATTCTTACTGCATCAATCCGTTGCGTATATTTGAAAATGCCCTGTATTATTTAATCACCCCAATTATTTTACATGAACAGAAGAAACTTTTTAAAGAATGGTTCAGTAGCAAGTTTGGCCATAAGCGCTGTAGCAGTTGCATCGTGTAATACGCCGGAGACGAAAGAAGCAGCGCCTGCCAAAACAAGCGAAGCAGCAGATGAATTTACGTTGAATGAAACAACGGTTGATGTGCTTCAGCAAAAAATGCAGAGCGGCGAATACACATCGCATGCCATAACCGACATGTACCTGAAACGCATTGAAGCGATTGATAAAAAAGGCCCGGCCATTAATGCTGTAATTGAGCTAAACCCCGATGCACTGAGCATTGCAGACGAGATGGACAAAGAAAGAAAGGCGGGTAAAACACGCGGCCCGCTGCATGGCATACCCATATTAATTAAAGACAACATCAGCACCGGCGATAAGATGATGACCACCGCCGGTGCACTTGCATTAAAAGGAAATGTGATGGCAAAAGATGCGTTTATTGTTCAGCAGCTCAGGGCTGCGGGTGCAGTATTGCTGGGCAAAACCAACTTGAGCGAGTGGGCAAATTTCAGGTCGTCAAGATCAACAAGCGCATGGAGCAGCAGGGGCGGCCAAACAAAATGCCCTTATATACTGGAGCGAAACCCATCGGGTTCAAGTGCGGGTTCTGGTTCGGCGGTAGCCGCCAATTTATGTGCCATCAGTATAGGCACAGAAACAGATGGTTCCATTGTTTCGCCATCATCTATAAATGGGCTTGTGGGCATAAAACCAACGGTGGGTTTATGGAGCCGTTCGGGTATTATTCCTATTTCAGCAACGCAGGATACTGCAGGCCCTATGTGCCGTACCGTAAAGGATGCGGCCATATTACTGGGCGCAATAACGGGCATAGATGCCGAGGATGCGGTTACAAAACAAAGCGATGGAAAATCGTATAAAGATTATACACAGTTCCTAAACAAAGATGCATTAAAAGGAAAACGGATCGGCATAGAAAAATCGCATTTGGAAGGAAATGAAAGCGTGGTAGCCGTTTACAAAGAAGCTATTGAATTGATGAAAAAACTTGGGGTAGAAATAATAGAAATAGATATTTTAAAATCTCTAAGCATGATGGGCAATGCAGAATTCCTGGTGTTGCTGTACGAGTTTAAGGACGGGGTTAACAAGTACCTTGCTGCTGCAAATGCGCCGGTAAAAAACATTGCTGATGTGATTAAGTTCAATACCTCCAGCGAAGCTGCTGCAATGCCGTATTTTAAACAGGAAACTTTAATTGCTGCCGATGCAAAAGGCGATCTCAACAGCAAAGAATATAAAGATGCACTTGCCAAAACACTTTCTTCAAGAAAAATTTTAAATGATCTTATCAGCAAAAATAAACTCGATGCACTTTGCGGCGTTACGAATGGATTAGCCTGCTGCATAGATTTAATAAACGGCGATTATGATACAGGCTTTTCCTTATCAACACCAGCGGCTATTTCAGGGTTCCCGCATATTACGGTGCCCATGGGTTTAATACATGGATTACCAATAGGCATTTCATTTTTCTGCACGGCTTACACAGAGCCGCAACTCATTGCCATTGCTTATGCTTATGAACAGGCATCAAAAAAAAGAGCAGCACCGAAATTTATTCCAGGTACCGTTCCGGTATAAAGTGAATGAATAATAGTCTGCTTAAAAAACACGTCCAAAACTCATCAGCATGGCGCAGGAAGAAATAATCGATACGGCAGACAAAACAAAAATCCCGCTTAAACGGGTGCTGGATTTGCCCACCGGAATTTTAATGGTAGCTGGCATCATGATTGGCTCCGGTGTGTTTAAGAAAATTGCGCCAATGGCTGCTACCGGTTTAAGCGGCAACTATATTTTATTAGCCTGGATAATTGCAGGCATTATCTGCATGTTTGGCGCTTTTACCATTGCGGGCCTGGCAACCACCACAACAGAATCAGGCGGCATGTATGAATACCTGCGCATTTCGGTGGGCAACTTTTTCTCATTCCTTTTTGGCTGGACAGCCTTCACCATCCTCGGCAGCGGATCCATTGCAGCATTGGCTTTCGTGTTTTCACAATCTTTAAATACGTTGATCCATATACCCGAACCTGCTGCTGCATTACAAGATATTTCCATTGGTAATTTTATTTTTCCTTTCGCAAGTTCTGGTGTAAAAATGGTGGCTGTAATCACTATTTGTGTTCTAACATGGGTTAATTACAGGGGAACAAAAAATGGTGGCATGCTGAATAATATTGTAACCTCTGCAAAAATTATTGGCATACTCATGCTCATCGTGCTGGGGATTTTTTATTCACCGGATTCAGTACAGCAAATCCCTTCAAAAACTGCAGGTGTTGGGGTTTCAACTACTACACTTTTCAGCGCATTATTTGGTGCAATGCTCAGTGCATTCTGGGCTTACGATGGCTGGGCACAGGTGAGTTGCATAACCGGCGAAATTAAAAACCCAAAACGCAATGTGCCCATTGCCATCATTTCAGGTGTTGGCATAGCCATGCTGCTTTATGTTCTTTTAAATTACGCTTTTATGCGGGTGCTGCCGGTAAACGAACTTGCCGCAATTGGAGAAAACAATATTGCAGCCGCTGTGGTGGCCGGGGCATTAATGGGCAAAGCAGGAACCGTTGTAATTTCTCTGCTCATTATGATCTGCACCTTTGGGGCACTCAATGTTTGTATTATTGTATATCCCCGTATTTATTTCCGCATGGCACAGGAAAATTTCTTCTTTAAAAATGTGGCCAACGTGCACCCGGTTTTCAGAACGCCTTATGTTTCCCTTATCTGGTCTATGATTTGGAGCATTGTACTTACTGTTTCCGGCACATTCGACCTGCTAACCAACCTGGTCGTTTTCGCAGGTTTCTTTTTTTATATTTTACTTGCCTGGGGGCTCATGCGCCTTAAAAGAAAAGGTCTTATTACCGGCAAAGTAATTGGCTACCCCGCAGTACCTGTTATTGTTATTTTGTTTGCGGTGGTGTTCATCATCAATACCGTAATTATACAGCCACTTCAGTCGTTAACAGGCCTGCTGCTGGTACTCAGCGGCGTGCCATTCTATTATTATTTTAAAAAGAAATACAACGCGGAATAAGTTTTTGTACCGGGCAGAAGAACTTCGATTGACCGTTCCTTGCGTCGCACTCTTGTACGTTTGGATTAAGAATCAGCTTTACCGAAGCGCAGACCGAAGCGAAACATGCTGCCAAAAATTTCAGGGTAACATGCAAACTTGTGAGCTTCCTCAAACTCATCAACCATTCAACTATTCGGCATACAACTTTCCAACTTATTTATTTAGCTTTACCAGCGTGACGAAAAAGATAATTTCCATATTTTTTATTTTACTCATGTTCCTTAATTCTGCAGGGCTGTTATTTTATTATTACAGCGAAGTAGAGGCACGCAAAATAGAAATGAGGGAATACGTTGCTTCATCAAAAAATTTCGACACACATTTATTAGTTGTCTTCTCCTCCGAAGATAAAAATATTGAATCAATAGACCGTAATGAAATCAGTTACGGCGGTAAAATGTTCGACATTGTAAAAACAGAAAAAAAAGATGGGTACACTTTATATTATGTAATCAGCGACAATAGGGAAGACGAATTGCTGATCAGCATCAGTGAATTAACAAAGCAAAACCGCAATGCCGCAGGTCAGCCGCAGGAAAAA
The DNA here is from genome assembly GCA_025351145.1 of Chitinophagaceae bacterium. Lineage (GTDB taxonomy): Bacteria > Bacteroidota > Bacteroidia > Chitinophagales > Chitinophagaceae > Limnovirga. The sequence continues at coordinate 2,537 of JANXWM010000029.1, read as the reverse complement.
AAGATGGCTTACGAAGTTTTAAAATTTGTACATAACAATAATAATTTATCAACTAACCTTTATGCTGTAAACATGCATGCAGATTGGTTTTCACGTTCTCCGGATTACTATTCATCTCCTTCGAAAAATATTATAACTCCCCCACCCCGCCATATTTTTTCCTGATTTTATCCGCAAATTATATTTTGAGTTGTGCTGTAGATTGATGCCTGTATTTCTCCGATCAGAAATGGTCTGAACGTACAAGAGTGCGACGCAAGAAAAGTTCAATCGAAGTTCTTCTGCCCGGCTCAAAATAATTTCCACTTCTTAATATTTTCAGAATTTTTTAATTGAACATTTTTGTTCACCGCCGTTGCTACCTTTTAACCTATACAAAGATGTTAAGCATACTTGCTGCATTTTTCCTGCATTCAAAAGAATGCATAAACCATTAATATATTTTTATGCCGAAAAAAAAGTTGACTGCTTTATTTAGAATAATAATACTGCTTGCATTTTTGAATTTGCAACAAAATTTCTCCCAGGCCCAAAGTGTTTTAAAAGGAAAAGTTACTGACAGCAAAAGTAAAGCCTCATTAAGCGGGGCATCTGTTTACATCCCAGATCTTAAAACTGGTGCCGCCGCAAAAACCGATGGCAGCTACGAAATAAAAAATATACCCCGCGGCACTTATTTGATTGAAGTAAGTTATGTGGGTTATGCCTCGCAGTATAAAGAAATTAATTTTAAAGCTACGGAGACTGTTGATTTTAGTTTAGAAGAATCAAGCACTGAATCGCCTGAAGTTGTTGTAACGGGAGTTTCTTCTGCAACAGAAGAACATTCTAATCCTGCGCCGGTAAGCTTTGTAACCCGCAATGATATGAGGGAAGTAACCTCAAATAATATTATTGATGCATTATCAAATGCGCCGGGTGTATCGCAGATAACCATGGGTCCAGCCATATCAAAACCCGTTATTCGCGGACTTGGTTATAACCGTGTGGTGGTAGTGAACGATGGTATACGCCAGGAAGGCCAGCAGTTTGGGGATGAGTTTGGTATTGAGGTTGACCCTTACACTGTAGACAAGATTGAAATACTGCGCGGCCCTGCCAGCTTAAGTTACGGCTCTGATGCGATGGCCGGTGTAATTAATATGCTTGCCGCACCAACGCTTCCTGAAGGACAGGTGAAAGGCGCGTTGTCAACAATTTATCAAACCAATAATGGTTATTACGGCGGCTCTGCGAATATTGCCGGAAACAACAATGGCGTTTCATGGGATGCACGTTATACTTACACTGATGCACATGCCTACAAGAATAAATATGATGGCTATGTTTTTAATTCAGGTTATGGACAAAACAATTTTAATGGCAGTATTGGTGTAAACCGCAAGTGGGGATATTCAAGGCTTACATTAAGCAGCTTTGATTTAAAGCTTGGTATTGTAGAAGGTGGCAGGGACGAAGAAACAGGCCAGTTTAACAGGCATGTAAGAACTGCTGATGGCGAAGACAGTACCATTATTGTTCCTGACGACGTATTAAAATCTTATGCACACGCTCTTATTATTCATCAGCATGTACGCCATTATAAAGCGGTATTCGATAACAGTTTTGCTTTAGGTGAAGGAAGGCTTGGTGTGCGGCTCGGCTTTCAGCAAAACCTGCGTGAAGAAGCCAATGATGCAACACTTGGCAATATGTATAATATCTACTTTCACCTGAACACATTTAACTACGATGTGCGCTACACTTTGCCCGAAAAAAATCATTTCGAATTTTCTTTTGGCGCTAATGGCATGCAGCAGAAATCTCAAAACCTGGGCTCTGTTTTTTTAGTGCCTGAATACAATTTATTCGATCTTGGTTTGTTTGCCATTGGCAAAAAGACTTTTGACAAATTAACGTTAAGTGGCGGCCTGCGTTTCGACAACCGTAACCTGCATGGCGATGATCTTTATCTTGACGAAGAAGGTAATAAATTAGTTGGCCCCGAAGCTGATGCACTGCACAGGTTTACTGCTTATAAATCTAATTTCAGTGGTGTAAGCGGCAGCCTTGGCCTCGCTTACGATTTCACAAATTTGTTTTACGGAAAGCTCAATGTTTCAAGGGGTTTCAGGGCACCAAATATTGCAGAAAGCGGAAGCGATGGCATACACGATGGTACACCGTTTTACGAAATTGGCGATCCCAATTTAAAGCCTGAAACAAGCATACAATTTGATGCAACTTTAGGTGTAAACAATAAGGATATAACAGCCGAAGCTAACTTCTTTGTGAACAGCATCAACAACTATATTTTTCCTGTAAAACTGCAAAGCGTTTTTGGCGGCGATTCTTTAAGAAGCGATCCCGGTGCAGAAGAAGGAAGCGATGAAGCAACTACTTTTAAATTTGTTTCCGGCGATGCTGTTTTGAGTGGTATAGAACTTACATTTAATGTGCATCCGCATGCTGCTGAATGGTTTCATTTCAACAATACTTTTTCTACTGTAAGAGCCATACAAAAAGGCCAGCCTGCAGAAACAAAATACCTGCCTTAT
>JANXWM010000191.1 GCA_025351145.1 Chitinophagaceae bacterium | reverse complement strand
GCAATTCCAATGCGGCAGAAACATCTCCCGGGCCTTTTGCGTTTTGTGTGTTTTGATCGAACACAGTTGTGAGCCAATCTCCGGCAATAGATGCAGGCGTTGTGCCGCCCGTAACAAAGCCCCAGTACCTGCTGCCGGATGATGCAATAATGGTTGGTAAAAAATCTTTTTCGAATAAGACCTGCGTTTGCAATGCACCTAAGCCTGTTACGGGAAGTTGCGGTAAATCTATAACAGGTGTATTAGCCGAAGTTGAAATTGTATCCAGTTTATTTAAATACTCAAGACTCAGTTTTTTTGCTGCGGTAAGTATTTCATCAAAATTTTCAAGATCGTTTTGTAATGTATTGTCCATTGTTTGATAAATATTTTTGAACCCGGCAGTTGAATTGCTATGAGGCTTTTGTTGCGTCGCACACTTGTACTGTTTGAATTCTATTCAGCATTTAACAGCCGCGGAACGGTACTATATCAATTCAATAAAATTTTTCAAAATCTGTTCCCCAACTGTTGCACTTTTTTCAGGGTGAAATTGTACGCCATAAAAATTATTCTTATGCAATGCAGAACTGTATGGCTGCACGTAATCTGTTGTGGCAATAGTATGTTCACCAAGCGCCGCATAATAACCATGTACAAAATAACAATAGCTTTCTTCTGCAAGGTTTTTGAACAGGTCCGTTTTTAAATTGTAAATATTGTTCCAGCCTATTTGAGGTACTTTGCCCCCATCCCCTAAAGGGGGGCTGAAATGTTTTACCGTTTCATCGAATATGCCAAGACATTCTGTGTCATTTTCTTCGGAATGTTTACACATTAGCTGCATACCCAAACAAACGCCAAGAACCGGCTGTGTAAGGCTTTTCAGCAATTCATCGAGACCGCGTTCTTTAAGGTATTTCATTGCGCTGCTGGCTTCGCCAACGCCGGGGAAGATCACTTTGTCAGCAGATTTTATTAGTTCGTGATCATCTGTTACAGTTGCAGAAATTCCGATACGTTCCAAAGCATATAATACACTTTGAATATTACCTGCGTTGTATTTTATAATAATTAAGTTCATTTATTTTTACAAAGTTTCTCCTATTAAACCATAATTAAGTGCATAAGATTCGACCATCTCACAGCGTTGCCTAAAATGATCTTCCAGGTTATTCTTTCTTATTAAGTCAATCACTTTATAATAGGTTGTGCCAAAAGAACTGACAACGCCTGTAAACTCATGCCCCCATTCTTCAAAAAGCCTTACAGAAAGTTCTACTTTATAAAGCATTAAATCTATGGTATCAATTATATGAACAGAGATATGGGAAAATTCTTTTATAATACGATTTGCTTCTGCCATACTTGGGTTCAGGTAATTCTGGTTTATCCTAAATAATTTTTCTAATTTTTTCTTGTACTCACTTAAAAGTTTCAACGAATCTGTACCTAATTCCAATGAATAATATTCCTGAACAGTTTTAAACTTTTTAAAAAGCTTTTCAACTTCTTTTTGCAACTCCTCTTTTGAAAGTTGATTCAGGTATTTTATTAATTCTCTCTTTGAAACCATTTTACTTCAATATTAATTCAAGAAATTCTTTTGTAGTACTTTCTACATCAGTGCTATTTTCTAAAGCCTTTATGTAAGCACTTCCAATGATTGCACCGTTTACGTGTTTGCAGGCAGTATCGAAAGTGTGTTTATCTTTTATGCCAAAGCCAACAAGTATTGGATTTTTCAATTGCATGCTCTTTAACCGTTCGAGGTATAATTCAACTGGTGAAAAATCTTTATCACTGCCGGTAATGGAAGAAGATGAAACTGCATAAAGAAAACCTGTACTTAACGTATCTAATTTTCTAATGCGTTCTTCTGATGTTTCGGGTGTTACAAGAAAAATAAAATCTAATCCGTAATGCTGAATGATTGGGCCGTATTCTGTTTCAAATTCATGCTCAGGTAAGTCAGGCAAAATGATTCCATCTATGGGTGCATCTGCACAATATTGGCAGAATTTTTCGAAACCAAACTGAAGTACAGGGTTCATATAGCCCATTAAAATTACAGGCACATGAATTTCTTTTCTAAAACCTTTTAACTGTTGAAATAAAGTTTCAATACTCATCCCATTTTCTAACGCCTTCAAGCCGCTTGCCTGAATTACAGGGCCATCTGCCAAAGGATCGCTATAAGGCATTCCGAGTTCAATTAAGTCTGCACCATTTTGCTGCAATGACTTCATTACTTCCAATGTACTATTCAATTCCGGATAGCCTGCGGTACAGTAAACATTGAGTATGTTAGTTTGCTTACGGGTGAATAATTCTTCTAGCCTGTTCATTAACTGGTTGTCTTTTTTTTGTTCAATATTGTTCCGAAAGTACAAGAGTGCGACGCAAGAGGTTATGCTATGGAAAACTTCTGCCCGGCCTATAAATTTGTATTTACAATTCTTTCATATACGTTGCTAAATCTTTATCTCCTCTCCCACTTAAACAAACCACCACCACATCGTTTGTTTTAAATTTCATTTGCTTTAATGCAGCCAGTGCATGTGCACTTTCCAGTGCAGGAATAATACCTTCAAGCTTCGATAATTCAAACGCAGCTTTTAAAGATTCATCATCTGTTGCACTTAAGAAAGTACCGCGACCACTTTCATATAAATGCGCATGCAAAGGGCCAACGCCCGGATAATCCAGGCCCGCTGAAATGCTGTGTGGTTCTACAATCTGGCCATCTGCTGTTTGCATAACAAGGCTTTTACTGCCATGCAAAACTCCTGGCTTACCGAGTTGTGTTGTGGCAGCACTCATGCCACTGTGCACACCATGACCGGCCGCTTCAACAGCAACCAACTGCACCGATAATTCATCAAGATAATGATAAAACGCACCGGCTGCATTGCTGCCGCCACCAACACATGCAATAACATGCGTGGGCAATTCGCTGCCTGTCTTTTCTTTTAACTGCCAGCGTGTTTCTTCGCTGATAATACTTTGAAAACGTGCCACCATATCAGGGTAAGGATGCGGGCCAACAACGCTGCCGATTACATAATGCGTGTCGACAGGATTGTTGATCCATGCACGTATGGCCTCGTTGGTGGCATCTTTCAACGTTTGGCTACCGCTTGTTGCGGGCACTACAGTTGCACCAAGCATCTTCATCCGTGCTACATTTGGTGCCTGCCGTTCAATATCTTTTACGCCCATGTACACCACACATTCAATACCTTTTAACGCACAGACCGTAGCTGTTGCAACGCCATGCTGACCGGCGCCTGTTTCAGCAATGATGCGGGTTTTGCCCAATCGTTGTGCAAGCAAAACCTGGCCAATGGCATTATTAATTTTATGTGCGCCGGTATGGTTAAGATCTTCACGCTTTAAATAAATCTGCGTATTGAATTGATTGCTTAAACGCTGTGCTAAAAACAATGGCGTTGGCCTGCCAACATAATCACGCAGCAGATCGCGAAACTCTTTTTGAAACGCATCATCGTACATGATCTCAATATATCTTGTACGCAGTTCCTCTACATTGCGGTGCAGCATTTCGGGAATATAAGCCCCACCATAGTTTCCGTAATAACCAAAAATATTTGGCTGCTTGTATGTTCCT
>JANXWM010000188.1 GCA_025351145.1 Chitinophagaceae bacterium | reverse complement strand
ACTCAAGGGTGTGGCTGCTGCTGAGATAATAATTGAAATGTGTTTTAAAGTATGTTTGATTAATATCAAACCCCAGTTTGTATGCATTAACCGGATTTTTTTCACTTGAAATATTATATTGATAATGATCATAACCGCCTGCCACCAGCGCATATATCTTATTGTTGAAAATATGTTTCCATTTTAAAGAAAGGTTTCCGTTGCCATAATTATAAGCTGTATCGCTGTTAAGATTAAACCGGTCCTTGCTCAGGTACCCGGTTAAATACAGCGAATTTTTTTTGTTGATCTGGTGGGTAATGTCAAGGTTAAAATCATAAAAACCAGCTTTGCTGTTTTTATATTCTTCGGGTAATAATTTAAGCAGCCAGTTGGCATAGGTGGTTCTTGCACCTATGATGAACGATGACTTATCTTTTATCAGCGGCCCCTCTATATTTACACGGCTGGTTAATAATCCAATACCCGCAGAACCGCTGATATTTTTCTTGTTGCCCTCCCGGCTGTTTATATCCAGTACCGATGACAGCCTTCCGCCAAACTTTGCAGGTATGCTGCTTTTATACAATTCTACATCCTGCACTACTTCAGGATTAAAGGCAGAGAACATTCCAAAGAAATGGGACGGATTATAAATGGTTGCATCGTTAAAAAGAATAAGGTTTTGATCTGCCGAACCTCCTCTTACATTTAGACCAGTACTTGCTTCTCCCACAGATTTTACACCGGGCATAGTAAGCACTACCCTCAAAACATCAGCTTCACCAAACACTACAGGAACTTGTTTAATTGTCTTTATATCAATTCTCTGAAGCCCCATCTGTACACTCTTGATGTTGCTTGCTTTTTCCGCTGAAACAATTACTCTTTTCAATGCCATTACTTCCGGTTGCGTTTCAATATTTATTTTCCCATCTCCCCGCACAAGAAGCTGTCTCTTTGTATCCCGCATACCGATGCTTTGTATATTAAGTATATGCCGGCCTTTAGGTAATGTAATAGAATAATATCCATACTGGTCAGTAAAAACGCCTATCCTTGGGTTTTCGATGTATACAGAAGCGCCAATAACCGGCTCGCCGGTTTTAGCATCGCGTATATAACCCGCCACGGTAATGCCGGCCCCTGCTGCATTTGCAGAACCTGCTTCGCCAATAATGTATAATTTATTTTCCTGTGTTGCATTTTGAGGATTGGCTCCTTCATCACTAAAGCCAATATTGGCATTTGCAGTTAAGCTGTCTTTTTTATTAATGTTGTTTCCGCCAAAAAAACCTGCTGGTAATTCCGTTTGCACTACCAGCCCTTTACTTATAAAAATATTTTTTTGTTTATCCGCAGAATAACTGATGGCAGTGTTTTTAAATGCCATATCCAGTACACTGAACAAAGCTTGTTCTTTTACAGAAAGATCAACTTTCACTGAATCAAACTGAACGGTATCGAAATAAAACTTATACCCGGTTTGCTTTTCAAGCTGCACCAAAAATTGTTCTATACTGATGTTTTTAAACTCGCCCGATACAAGCGGCGATGCATTTTTTTGTGCAGATAATGCAGAAGAAAGGAGTAACAGGCAAACAGTAAAGTATAAGCAACGGAGATATTTCATTTGGTTAAATGTTAATCATTGATGGTAATGTATTACCTGTTGATAGAATCATAATAAGCTGCAACCCTGGTAAATGAATTCGCCTTGTCTTTGCGCAGGTCCAGTTTGTTTTTCCTTATGAACTGCTGAATATCCTTTCGCTTATTTTGCATTAAAGACAATAACGAACCTTTATTATTAACTTCATAAAACACACTGTCTTTCTTAAAATAATAAGCATTGGTTTCAACAATAAACCTTTTTAAGCCTTCAGAAAAACTTACATCTTCCTGTATTCTTTTTTTCTCTTTTTTATACACGCTTATATTACCATCATATAAAACATCATAGAACCCTGTACTGATTACCGACTGGTTTAAACTGTTTTGCTCAAGCCTTTCAAACTTATGGCCCAGCACCAAAAAACTGCTTACGCGCTCATTAATCAACGACAATTTATAAATTTCAAAAGGGTCTTTAATAACCAATTCTTCTGCCGCAACATCATACAGCAGGGGCACGTTTTCATATAAAACCCCGTCATAAATAACAGAGCCGGTATTAAAATCTGCATCCATAAAAAACGGGCTACCCTCCTTTATGCTATAGGCGTAGTCAACATACATACGGCCATTATACAAACCTGTTGGCGGATCCACAAATTGCTGGTACAAAGCTACCGCAGTGGTTATTCCTTTTGTATAATTAATGCTGTCCGTTTCCGCAGTTTGCCCAAATACATGCACAGTGCCAGCCAAACAACAGCTTATTGCAAACGGTTTAATCAAAAAAAATAATCTCATCTGCGATTCTGTATAAAATGATTTAAAAGTTTTACCGTGTGTGTAGTTTTCCGGCAATCAATAAAAATTGTAATTTAAACACTTAATACCTGTATTAAAAAAATATTACACATACGGACAAGAAAAGAAACACAACCATTGCTTCCGTTTAAAGAAAGTCTGCAATAAAATAATCGTAATTTTTTGGCCCGGCATACGCAATTCATAGCATCGCCTGTTGCGTCGCACACTTGTACATTCGGAACAATTCGCGGCAAAATACAGCAGTGCTATCTGCCTAAAAATTGATCAACGTAATCAATGAAGCCTTCGTTAGATTTTCAAACAGTAGGGGCATAAAAAAGGCCAGCATGCGCTGGCCAGGTGTTTTCAAAAAAAGCTATAAATTATTTGTGACCAAACATATAGAAAACGCCTAATTGTAATCCTCTGTTGGTTGATTTTACTGTACCATTTTCATTGATGTTGCTTAATCCAAGATTGTATCTTGCATCTACACCAAAACCAGATTTAACGTCAACATAGCCGAGACCTGCACCTAAGGCAAAATCAACAGGTTTTATATTGTCTTTAATATCTACAGTTGTCTTATTGGTTTCAGATTTTGCGCTGGCAAGAAAACCAACCTGCGGTCCTGCTTCTAACCTAAATCCATTATCGAACATGTACTGGAACATTACAGGTACATTGATATAACCCAGTTTCAGTTTTGTATCTACACCTGCAGTAGTATATTTTGCACCCTCAGAAGAGTAAACCAATTCCGGCTGCAACGCGAATTGTTTGGTAAAATGTATATGACCAAGCAAGCCAACATTCACCCCAGCTTTCGTATCATATTTTGTACCGTCATCGTTTTTAATATCATACAGGTTTAAACCGCCTTTAATACCAATGTTTACGTGTTGTGCGTTTGCTGTACCTGCCATTAAAACAGCAGCCAAAGCCATACTTAAATAGAACTTCATAATTAAATTGTTTTGTTAAAGAAATCTTAGCAATGCATTGTGTTTTTCTTTTTATGCATTCTTTACACCACAGGCAAATATGGTTCCAAAAGATTTTATGTACGCGACCAGATTTTTGTTTTACGGATGATTTTGTTTAAAGGCTAAGTTGTATTTCTTTTGTTTTATAAAAGCAGTAACAGCGAATAGAAATGCTTCAATAAAACGTTTTTCGCTTTAGATGAAGAATAATGAAACACAGCGCTGTAGAGGCTTTTAGCAAAATGTACCGGAAGTGCTGGAATGACCTGCTTTATGTGAATGCCGTATAGGAAAACTTCTTTTAAATCAAAAAATATTTAATCAGCAGAAATGAAACTGGAAAATTATCTAACTGCAGAAAGCGGCAATACCCGTGAAATTTTTAAAAATAAATTGGGCAAATTATTCCTCATTTTTTGGGTATGGATAATATTTTTTTGCAGTTAACTGTATTGGCTGTTAAAAGTTCACATAAGTTCCAAAAGTACAAGAGTGCGACGCAAGAGGCGATGCCATAAAATATTTAAGCCTGGCTAATAAATTTTCTAATCAGCAAACTGCACAGAATATACCATCGGTAAATAATTATTAATTACAGCCCAGCTTTCGCCCCTGTCGTTGGAGATGAATAAGTTTCCTGTTGTAGTACCAAACGCTACAGCATCGCCGGATGCAGCCAATGCATGACGGTACACAATATCAAAACAATTTTCCTGCGGCAGGCCATTCCTCAATTCCTTCCATGTTTTACCGCCATCATCGGTGCGGCAAATGCAGAGCGAACCTTTAATTGCAACGCGTATTTCATCACTGTTGGCCGGAGCCACCCATGCCTGGTCAGGATTGTCTTCTGCAACCGCCATTGCAAAACCAAAACGTGCAGCGCCTTCTTTTTCACTCACTTCTTCCCAGTTTTTTGCGCCGTCAACAGAGCGAAAAATACCGCAGTGGTTTTGCTGCCACAACGCATCAGGATTTGTGGGCGCAGCCACAAGTATATGCGGATCGTGTCCCATATCCGCAGTTGGATCCGGAAGAAAATCTGCACGCAACCCTTTGTTGCGCACCAGCCATGTATTACCACCATCCAGTGTTTCAAAAACACCGGCGCAACTGATACCGATATGAATATGGTTTTCATCACGCGGATCAACAACAATGGAATGAATACCAGGTTGATCACGTCCGCCGCCAAACCAGCCGGTCTTGCGGCTTGGGTGATTCCACAACGATTCCACAAGCTTAAAACTATTACCCTCATCTTCACTCATAAACAAACCGCCGGGGTCTGTACCAAGCCACAACCTTGATGTATAGTTGCTGCCGCCGTGACTCATTGCCCATATATACCTCGTGGCAGCAGGCACGCCATCTTTTACTTCTTCGCCTTCGGGATATGCAGGCGCAGCAACCTCTTCCCACGATTTACCCCTGTCTTTAGAACGCTGTAGCTTTACACCCCAATGCCCATGATCCAGGCAAGCCCACCAGGTGCCATTGCGGGGATCTGCATAAGCAATAGAAACGGGAACACCATCGAATGAAATATTTTCCACCTGCCATTGGCCATTATTGCAGTGGTAGGCCACAAGCCCTTTGCGTGTGCCGAGAAGAAGTGTTGGTTTCATAAAAAATATTTGAAGTTGATTGTTGAGTGTTCCTGTTATCCGCCCGACAAAGCCTGTATAATGTATATCTCACTGCCTGCGGTAAATGTATCGCCGAGTGTATTACGGTTGTCTATCATGCTGCCATCAATAAAAATATTTACATGCTTCCGCAGGCCGCCCTGTTCATCAATCAGGTAATTTTTTATGCCGGGGTAATGCGCATCCATTTCACTTAATATTTCAGGCAGCGATGCTCCTTCTGCCGGGGTATCCTGCAGTGTGGGGAAAAATCTTTTCAGCGCTTTGGTAAATTTTACAACAGGCATGTACAGGTTTTTAAAAACAAGGAATTAAAGTTATAGCAATGCAATTATAAGAACAACGATTTTTTGTTGACCGGCAGAAGTTTTTTATGGCATCGCCGGTTGTTTTGAATTTGCTGCTTTGCCACGCAAATTCCTCCCTTGTACTTTCGGAACATTGATCGGCAATGTGCAGCAGCGTTTATTTTAGGTAAGTTGCATTAGATAAATCAAGGCAATGGCAGTAGAAAATAACCAGCCTTCCCATAAAAAGACTTTAATAACAGTACAGGATATACGTTTAATTTAATGAGGGATTATTGTTCAAATGAACTTGGTAAATTTGTTACCTATAAAAGCAAAAATCATGCTCTCCATAAAAGTAAAACCAACAACGATTGAAGAATATATAGATGCTGCGCCGGAAGAAGTGCAGGAGAAATTACAACAGATGCATGCATGTATCCGTAAAGCCGCACCCGGCGCTATAGAAAACATGAAATGGAATATGCCTGCTTATTCTTACAAGCGGATATTAGTAACTTTTGCCGTGTTTAAAAATCATATCGGTTTTTATCCAACACCATCAGCAGTGGAAGCTTTTGCCAAAAGCCTTACAAAATATGCAACGGCCAAAGGTTCTATACAATTCCCATTAGATAAGCCATTGCCTTTACCATTGATAAGTAAAATGGTAAAGTTCCGTGTGCAGGAAAGCCTTATGGTAGATGCGAAATGGAAATTGTAAAAAAGGGAATTTTTTTTGGAGATTATTTGCAGCCGTGCACATTATAGATCCAACCGTACAAGTGTGCGACGCAACCAAAGCTTCATAGAATTTCCACTGCCCGGCTCCCAAAAATTGTATTAACCCTTCTTAGCCACCATAGTAAGAATTGTTGCAATGCCAAGGTGTTCATTGTTGCTGTCTAAAATTTCAACATACCATTTTACAATGCCTTTGGGTATATCGCTTTCATCCTTTAATTCCTGCGGTATTTTTTCTTTGCAGGTAAACCGCACATACATAGTGGTGCCTGCGTAAACGGGCTTGGTAAAACGCAGTTCATCTATGCCGTAATTGAGCAGTACCGGGCATTTTGCGCTGTTCTCTACAAACAAACCTGCGGCATAACTCAATATTAAATAGCCATGTGCCACGGGGTGTTTAAACAAAGTTCCTTCCAGCGAAGTATGGTCAACATGCGGATAAAAATGATCCCAGGTAATGTTGGCGAATGTGGTAATATCGGCATCGGTAATGGTCCTTTTACCGCTTATTATTTGTTCACCAATCTGTATGTCTTCAAAGTATTTTCTAAAAGGGTGTACGGTATCCTGTATGCCTTTTGCGCCGGGCTGGTAAACATTGGTAATAGCGGTAATTGTTGTAGGCGAACCCTGCACCGCCACACGCTGCATATAATGTTTTATGCCACGTACACCACCCATTTCTTCACCACCGCCTGCACGGCCGGGGCCGCCATGAACGAGCAATGGCAATGGCGAACCATGGCCTGTACTTTCTTTGGCGCAATCATTATTGAGCACTAAAATTCTTCCGTGATAATTTGCGGCACCGAGCACATATTGCTTTGCAATTTTATCGTTTGACGTAACAATGGAAGAGCACAAAGAACCCTTGCCCATGCGTGCAAGGTGAATGGCTTCGTCCATATTTTTATATGGCATCAGCGTGGCGATCGGGCCGAATGCTTCCACTTCATGCACGGCTGTTGTGTTCAATGGGTTTTCGTTGAGCAGTAATACCGGTCCCATGAATGCACCTTTATTTGCATCGGCATCAATGAGTTCAACACTGTCGAGCGAACCATAAATCATTTGTGAAGAAGCGAGCAGTTTTTGTACCTGTTCTTTTACTTCGGTGCGCTGGCTTTGCCCGGCCAATGAACCCATTCTTACTTTATCATTCAGCGGGTTACCAATGGTTGTTTGCGCCAAAGCTTTACCCAATGCAATTTGTACATCTTCTAATTTTTCGGCGGGCACAAATATGCGGCGGATGGCGGTACATTTTTGTCCGGCCTTGGTGGTAATTTCTTTGCGTACTTCTTTTATGAAAATATCCCACTCCGGCATTGTGGGCGTTACATCGTTGCCCAATACAATGCAGTTAAGCGAATCGGCTTCCATATTAAACGGCACGTTTTCGCGGAGGATATTCGCATTGCTTTTCAGCATTAAACCTGTGGAAGCAGAGCAGGTAAATGTTACGGTATCCTGCGAGGTAACATGGTCTAATAAATCACCAGCCGAACCGCAGATCAACTGCAAGGCGCCTTCCGGCAAAATGCCGGAAGCAATAATTTCTTTTACCACCGCCTCGGTTAAAAACGAAGTAATGCTTGCAGGTTTTACAAGGGCCGGAACACCGGCTAATAAATTAACCGCCACTTTTTCAAGCATGCCCCAAACAGGAAAATTAAATGCATTGATATGCACGGCTACACCTTCTTTAGGCACTAAAATATGCTGACCCATAAAGCTGCCGCCTTTACTTAAAATATGGCTCTCACCATCAAGGCAAAAACTTTCATCGGGAAATTTGCGGCGCAGCGATGCATTGGCAAAAAGGTTGCCAATGCCGCCTTCAATATCTACCCAGCTATCGGCTTTGGTGGCACCGGTTTTATAACTTACAGCGTAAAATGTATCGAGGTGTTTTTGCAAATGCAAAGCCAATGTCCGCAGCATTAAACCTCGTTGCTGAAACGTCATTTTACGTAAAGCTGATGAGCCAGTGTTTCTGCCGTATTCAAGTATGGCTTTAAAGTCGAGGCCCTTGGTGGTGGTTGCGGCAATGACCTCGCCGGTTACAGCGTTAAATAGGGTTTGGCCGTCACCATCACCTTCTATCCAGTTACCCAATATATAGTTTCCCAGTTTTTGCATATTGATCGTTTTGCAATTGCAAAGCTAACGAATGGAAGCAATGCAGCGCGTATGCAAAAAGCATGATATTTATACTGCACGTATGATCGTTTTATGCAATGATAAAGCTGACTGCAATGTGCCGAATAATGATATTGAGTAAAAGAGTGCGATGCAACCGGGCTTCATAGCAGCAATACAGACCGGTACAAAAATCTTTACTTTATTTTATGCAGTGCAAAGCATAAGCGTTTCTTTGAAAAAATTTACCGCACGCTGAGAATGCTGACTGCGCATGGTTATGTTCATATCTTTTGTTTAACCTTTTTCTTTAAATTGTATATTTATAGCTCACACGATTGTTTCATCCTAAAATTCTTTTTATGCAAACCAAAACATTAATTGCCGGACTTGCTTCCGGTGTTGTTACCTTTCTTCTTGGGTGGTTGGTATTCGGGATCCTTCTGATGGATTATTACAATGCCCATTCTTTTCATTACACAGGAATTATGAAAGACCCGCCGGTTATCTGGGCTATTGCTTTAGGTAACCTGAGTTGGGGAATGATGATTGCTTATATTTTAAGTTTAGCGGGGGTTAAATCCGCTGCAAAGGGTTTTACTACAGGGTTTGTCGTTTTCTTGCTGGCAATTGCCGGGTTCGATTTCTTGTTTTATGGTACAGTAAAGCTATATGGGTTAAGAATAACCTCAATTGATATATTGCTGAATGCGCTTATGGGCGGTGTAAGCGGCGCAATAGCAGCGCTTGTATTGGGAAAGAAATGAGCCCGTATGATTTTACGTTTTCAGGAGCCCCGCAAAATGTGAAAATTTGCGGGGTTTTTGTTTAAACAGATTATATCTTAACTTCTGTTATTATTCGTTTTACATTTGCAATGCTAACAAATGGAAGCGTGTGAAAATTATGAATGAAAAATTGTAATTCCCGGCTTTCTGAAAAGTGAATAAAACCTATTGAGGATTTTGAGGCAGCAATTATCAGCGTTAGAAAACCAACAATTATTAGTCAAAATATTTTAAACAAGACTGGCTTTAGGCCCTTCTTTAATACTTAAGAAAAACTATGAAACCTAATCACACGATCAATGCAGCAATTACCTGTATGGGTGGCTTTGTTCCCGAGTACAGGCTTACCAACCAGGAGCTGGAAGGCTATGTACAAACCAGTGATGAATGGATACGTACCCGCACAGGCATAGGCGAAAGAAGAATTTTAAAAGACGAAACAAAAGCTACCAGCGATTTAGCCATTGCTGCTATTAATGAAATACTGCGCAAGAAAAACCTTGACCCCAAAGAGATTGATTGCGTTATATGCTCTACCATGACCCCCGATATGCAGCTCACCGTAACCGGCGCTTATATTGCCTGGAAGATTGGTGCCGATAATGCCTGGGGCTACGATTTTACTGCGGCATGTTGTGGTTTTATCTACGGCCTTACTACTGCCGCCACATACATTGAGAGTGGCCGCTTCAAAAAAATTATTGTAGTGGGTGTTGATAATATGAGCCGCTTTGTAGATTATACCGACCGCAATACCTGCATTCTCTTTGGTGATGGCGGCGCAGCCGCTTTGGTAGAACCTTGCGACGATACCAGCCTGGGTGTACTTGACAGTGTTTTTCACAGCAATGGCTTTGGCCGCCAGTTGATGAACCAGAAGGCAGGAGGCTCTTTAAAACCTGCATCTCACGCCACTGTTGATGCAAGGGAGCATTACGCTTTTATGGATGGCAAAGCGGTGTTTAAATATGCCGTGGAGGGCATGGCCAGTTCGAGCCTTGAAGTAATGAAAAAGAACAACCTTACTGTTAATGATATTGCCTGGATAGTGCCGCACCAGGCCAACCTGCGTATTATAGAAGTTGTTGCAAAAGAAGTGGGCGTGCCCATGGAAAAAGTGATGCTTAATATTGAGAAATTTGGCAATACAATCGCCGCTACTATACCGCTTTGTTTGTGGGAATATGAGCCACGCTTAAAGAAAGGAGATTATATTATACTTGTTTCTTTTGGCGGCGGTTTTACATGGGGTGCTACGCTGCTTAAATGGGGTTACGATGGTTCAGATTTTATTGGTAAATAATTTTAGTTTTTTCAATATTATTTGTAAAGGCTGCTGCATAAAAACAGTAGCCTTTTTTAATGATTTTTTTGGGCCGGGCATTAGTTCTTTGTGAGACTTTCGTTGCGTCGCACACTCCTATGTTTGTAAAAGGATTAAAAAGGCATCTGCGTTGATATAGCAATAGATTTGTTTTATGAAGTGAAAAAGGATGAGAGTACAATCACACATAAACAGCCATCAGGCATGTTGGGTACAAGAT
>JANXWM010000186.1 GCA_025351145.1 Chitinophagaceae bacterium | reverse complement strand
ATCTTGTACCCAACATGCCTGATGGCTGTTTATGTGTGATTGTACTCTCATCCTTTTTCACTTCATAAAACAAATCTATTGCTATATCAACGCAGATGCCTTTTTAATCCTTTTACAAACATAGGAGTGTGCGACGCAACGGATGTTCAATTTATATTCTGCAGGCTGGATCATAAAATATTTTCATACATTTCAGTTTAATACCTGTTTATGTTTAAAATAAAAATGATTGCCGCTTTGCTCCTTTTTGCGGTATCTGCATTAAATGCGCAGCAGCATAATTTCTCTGATAGCTATGTAGTACCGCATGACACACTGGTGCAGCAAAAACTTTCGCAGTGGCAGGATATTAAATTTGGCCTGCTGATGCACTGGGGCACTTACAGCCAGTGGGGCATTGTAGAAAGCTGGAGCATTTGCCCCGAAGATGAAGGATGGACACAGCGCAAAGGCCCGTACAGCAGCAGTTACAACGGATACATAAAGGCTTACGAAAACCTGCAAACCACTTTTAACCCAACAAAATTTGCACCTGAAAAATGGGCAGCAGCGGCAAAAGATGCAGGCATGAAATACGTGGTGTTTACCACCAAACATCACGATGGGTTTTGCATGTTCGATACAAAAGAAACCGATTATAAAATTACTTCTGATAAAACGCCGTTCTCTGCAAACCCAAGAAGCAATGTTGCTAAAGAAATATTTAATGCATTTAGAAAAGATGGTTTTATGGTAGGCGCTTATTTTTCGAAACCCGACTGGCATTGCCCTGATTACTGGTGGCCTTATTTTCCTCCGAAAGACAGAAATGTAAACTACGATCCCAAAAAATATCCGGAGAAATGGAATGGTTTTAAAAATTACACTTACAACCAGATTAAAGAATTGATGACGGGTTACGGCACTGTTGATATTCTTTGGTTAGATGGCGGCTGGGTGCGGCCCTATTCAACGATTGACACAAGCGTTGAATGGCAGCGTACCATACCATACGACCAGGATATTGATATGGCAAGAATCGCAAAAATGGCAAGAACTTACCAGCCAGGTTTATTGATTGTTGACAGAACTGTTTCCGGCGAGTTTGAAAACTATGTAACTCCTGAACAAACCATTCCAAAAGAACCCATGAAGCACCCCTGGGAAAGTTGTATTACCATGGGCAACTCCTGGAGTTACGTACCCAACGATACCTATAAACCAACCAATGAACTGGTACACATGCTGCTGAAAATTATTTCAAGAGGTGGCAATTTTTTACTCAATATCGGCCCCTCACCCGAAGGCGACTGGAGCGATACTGCATACAGCCGTTTACAGGAAATCGGCACATGGATGAAAATACACAATGAAGCTGTTTACAATACCATTCCACTTGCACCTTACGAAGATGGCAAGCTTATTTACCTGCAATCAAAAGATAAGAAAAACATCTATGTGCATGTGCTGAGCGATAACAATGATGCTATGGTATTGCCTTCGAATATTATATTGAACAACCTGCCTTTAAACAAAGCAAGCAGGATTGTTTTGCTCGATGCACCAAAAGAAAAAATAAAATGGCAATCAACAGGGATTGCAACTGTAATACAGGTTCCATCTAAGTTTCAGAATAATGCTGTTGGGAAATATGCAGTTACTTTTAAAATTATTTTATAAAAAAATGATGAACCCGGCTTTGAGATATTATGGCATCGCCTCTTGCGTCGCACTCTTGTACGTTCTTAACTTTATTGAGCAAAGGTTCCATCAACATCAATTTTTTCGTACAGGTTTCTTTATCAATTTCAGCGCAATCATGAATGCGATAAAAACAGCACAGCAATAAACAAAAATCATCGGGTTTGATGAAGCAAGACTGGTATAATTATTTGGCTGCACCGTTACCATTTTTACAAACGGATCATTACTGCGCTCTTTCATTATTATTTCACCGGAAGCTTTAATTAAACCAGAGAAACCTTCATTACTGTTAAATGCAATATCCTTTCTCGTTTCTACTGCCCTCATCCTTACATTATAAAAATGAAGGTCAGCAATATAGGTACTGCTAAACCAACCGTCGTTGCTGAGATTCAATAAAAACCGGGCACCATTGTTTGCCATACCTGAAGCGGCATCAGGTACAGATGATTCATTACAAATCATAATACCCGCATTGCCGTATGGCGTATTTAAAGGATGGTTATTTTCACCACTTTTTACAACATAGCCACCTGTTGAAAGAAAAGGAAATATGAGCCCTGCAAAAGGTTGCTCAATAAAAGCCAATAAAATCCTTTTATCATACCTACCTGCGATTTTCCCGTTTGGTAATAATTCATAAACTGAATTATACACTTCGTTTTCCCGGTAATCACTGTTAATACCAAGCATGTGAGTAATATGGGCAGGGGCGCTTATTTTTAAAATCTCATTTACCAGGTCATCATTGGTGCGGTAGGTCCAGGGTACCGCAGATTCATTCCATAAAGCTATATCAGGTTTAAGTGCTGTTGCTTCGCGGTCAAGATTCAGTAAATTTTCAACAAGCTGCTTTCCGTTACTATCGTCCCATCTTACTTCAGAAGGTATATTTCCATTAAGGATTGCCACATTAACAGGCTTAGCAGAACTTGTTTTACTTTCAATGTCCTGATACATAAAATATCCTGCGAGTAGATAAATAATAATAACTCCGGCTGGTATGGAAAGCCTGAGCCATTGTTTGTTTACAATGGACCCTGCAATAAGATAATTTACAAACACAATAATAAACGACATACCGTGTATACCAAAAACAGCCGCAGACTGAATGGTATAAACACTATCCATTAATGAATTACCTGAATGAAACCCAAACCAGGGAAGGTATTTTGACAAATACATCAGCATTGCTTCACCCGTAACATACACACAGGCAACAAGCAAAGCATTAAACATGAACGAAAACCTAAAACTATTTTTTATTCTTAAAATGCCGAAGCAATAATTAATGCTTCCAAAATAAAGCGATAAAATAATGGATGAAATAATTAAAACTATATAACCATACATACCATCACTCCCGGTAAATTTTTGCGCACCGGCTATCATCCAGTAAAAAGAGGGAATTGCAATGGCTAGCCCGAAAATCAACCCTGCTTTAAAACATTCTTTTGGCGGCCTGTTTTGCATTACCATAAACAAAGGCACGAAGCATACCCATCCCGCTAAAAAATTAATATAGGCCAGCAAAACAGTAAAAGTAAATAGCCCCGATGCAAGTGCCATTACCCTGTAATTGTTTAATATTTTTTGCATTACTTAATTAATATTTTCAATAAAACCCATAGATTGTTTTTATGTTACCGGCAGATGGATCTTTGGGCATCGCCTGTTGTGTCACTCACTTCAAGTTTCTGAAAGGTGATCAGCAAAGTTTATGCTTTTATTGAATATAGGCACGTGAATTTATAATCTCTGATTGAATAAAAGAATGTACAATCATTATCAATACCTGCACAACAGAAATAGGCTAACACAAGAAAATATCCGTCCATTTATATTAAAAAATAAAAAAGGAAAGAACTTGTATTTATGTTCTTTCCTTTTTTTAGAAGCTGTTTAAATTTTGTTTGCAACCCTGCATGGAAACCGGCGATGCCATTTTTACAGCTGATGAAGTGATTACGGCTTGCCTACCGGCAGGCAGGCGCAACGAAAATGCCATGAAAACCGCTGCGGGTATTACAATTATTCATTTTTAAACAGCTTCTCAGGTTGTTGAAATTTTTTATTGAACCATCACTTTTATGGTTTCAGAAAGTGATTCACCTTTTAGCTGTAAAATATACATTCCAGGAGCAGGCTGTTTTTTCATGTTCAATTTATAATTTGCTGCTGCATCACTCACGGTTACCGTTTCCTGGTGAATAATGTTACCACTCATAGTGCTGAGTGTTGCAGTAATATTACCTGCTGTAAAATGCTGCAATGTAAAATTGATTACTCCCTTTGCAGGGTTTGGATAAACCATTACTGAAGAGCCAGCCTGTAAAAGCATTTTTAAAGTGTGTACATCAGAAACCGTAAAGCTGCCATCCATATCATATTGCTTTAAGCGGTAATAGTTATTTCCATTAAGCGGGTTAATATCGCTTGACTGATAAGTATGTGCCTTTGAACTTGTTCCG
>JANXWM010000180.1 GCA_025351145.1 Chitinophagaceae bacterium | reverse complement strand
ATCCCACATGGTTGTAGAAACCACTACAGTTCCGTTAAGTGAAAGATCCAGTTTTCCATTGTTGGCAACAATTTCAACCTGGTTCCATTCGCCAACTGGCTTTACTGTTTCAGGGGAAGCAGCAATAAGATCATACAAATTACCCGCACGGTGTTTTGGTATTTTACCATCGCTGTGACCGTCATTATCCAGCACCTGCATTTCTAAACCGGTATTCCACGATTCTTTGTAAAGTGTTGTGTCTTCATGTATTAAAAAAACAATTCCGCTATTGCCGTTCTTTGAAATTTTCCATTCCAGTTTTAAATCAAAATTTCCATATTCATCTGCCGAGACAAGATCGCCACCACCTTGTGTTTGATAACCTTTATTAGCCGATACATCTAAATGAATGGCATTGCTGTCAACGTTCCAGGCTGCGCCGGGTGCAGGTTTGCCGTAACTGTGCCAGCCCTTTAAAGATTGACCGTCAAATAAAGAAACCCAGCCGCTATCAGTTGCTGCTACAGGCTTTGTTTCCAGTGCAGCAGTTGTATCTGCAGTTGTTTCAGTTTTTGAATCTGAGCCAGACTGGCAAGCGACCATGCTGCATGCAATGGTTGCCGTTAGAATGATTTTTTTCATATTACTTTATTGGGTCTTGAGTAAAAGAATATACTTCACCATTTGCTCCACATCTGCCTGTGCCAATTGCGGGTGTGGTGTCATTGGAATTGCACCCCAAACACCAGAGCCGCCTGCAATAACTTTCTTAGATAAATATGCAATAGCGGTATCCTGACCAGCATATTTATTGGCAACATCCTGATAGGCAGGCCCTATCAATTTCTCTGCTACTTTATGACAGGTTAAACAATCCGATTTAGCAATAAGTGCCAAACCTGCTTTGTAATCAGGATTTGCTGAAACATCAGTTGTTGCAGGTGCGGCTGCAGATGCATCCGGTGCAGTTGAACTGCTGTCTTTTTTAGCATCGGTGCCACTGCCCCCGCTGCATGCAGCAATAAGTGCCATAAGGGCAACACTAACAAAATACTTTTTCAATTTGATATAGTTTTAATGTTTAAAAATTAATTGCTAAAGTTATTACTGAATACCCAGAATACTGCGATTAAAATTTTCATCGCTGCCGGTGCCTGCAAAATCGTCGAATGCTTTTTCGGTTACACGGATAATATTTTTTGCTATAAATTCTGCGCCTTCTTTTGCGCCATCTTCAGGATGTTTTAAACAGCACTCCCATTCCATTACTGCCCAGCCTTTATAATCAAAAGCCGCGAGTTTGCTGAAAATAGATTTAAAATCTACCTGTCCATCTCCAAGTGAGCGGAACCTTCCTGCACGGTCTATCCATCCCTGATAACCGCCATAAACGCCTTGCTTTCCTGTTGGGTTAAACTCAGCATCTTTTACATGAAACATTTTAATGCGTTCACGGTAGTAATCTATATAAGTAAGATAATCCAGGCACTGCAAAACAAAATGAGATGGATCGTATAACAAACAGGCACGTGCATGATTGTTTACTTTTTCTAAAAACATTTCATAACTCACACCATCGTGTAAATCTTCTCCGGGATGAATTTCATAACAAAGATCAACGCCGCATTCATCAAATACATTTAAGATGGGCAACCAACGTTTGGCAAGTTCAGTAAAACCAGTCTCAACAAGGCCTGCAGGCCGTTGGGGCCATGGATACATAGTATGCCAGAGCAATGCCCCGCTAAATGTTGCATGTGCATTAAGCCCAAGATTTTCAGATGCTTTTGCTGCATACTTTAATTGTTGCACCGCCCATTCTGTTCTTGCTTTACTGTTGCCATGAACTTCAGCAGGAGCAAAACCATCGAACTGAGCATCGTATGCGGGATGCACTGCTACAAGTTGACCTTGTAAGTGTGTAGAAAGTTCAGTGATCTGCATGCCACAATTATTCACGACACCTTTTAATTCATCTGCATAAGTTTTACTTTCTGCAGCCAATTGCAGGTTAATGCAGCGTGCATCCCAGGTAGGTATTTGTACGCCTTTAAAACCTATACTTTCTGCCCACAAACAAATTGCTTCAAGGCTGTTGAATGGTGCTGCATCGCCCATAAACTGTGCAAGAAAAATGCCCGGGCCTTTTAATGTTGTCATTGATATTTATTTAATTTTTTATAAGCCAATCGTTCTGTTATTAGTTATGCATCCGTTGCGTCGCACTCTTGTACTTTCGGAACGTTCCTGAACTATGGTTCACAAGTTCACACGTTCCAAAAGTTCACAGGTTCTTTGCCTCTAACAACTTTGTGAACTCTTAAACCCGCGAACTTTGGAACTGCTGCTTTACGTTCCGAAAGTACAAGAG
>JANXWM010000168.1 GCA_025351145.1 Chitinophagaceae bacterium | reverse complement strand
AGAAACATAAAAGCCGCCTTTGATTAAATATGTTTAACTGCTGTAGTAAAAGAAGGCAATACTGCTATTAATAACAATAATATTGTAAAGTGAATTAGTTTTTTCATGATAGCTTTTTTTAGATTTTAATTTAAGAATTCGTGGCTTTTACACAATGAATATAATTAATCAAGTCGACCTTTTTCGAATTTATTTTTACTATTGATGGTTTTATTATCAATTTATACTTTGGTAAAGCTGCATATATAATCAAGAGTACAAGAGTGCGACGCAAGGAACGATCAGCAGCGTTCATTTGCTGGGTTCATAATAATTGACTTTAGCTAAATGCGATTTATTTCCTTTCTTTGAATACATGAAAAAATACGCGGTAATTGTTGCAGGCGGCTCGGGCACAAGGATGGGCTACAGTGTGCCCAAGCAATTTTTGTTGCTGAAAGACAAGCCGGTTCTGTGGTATGCAATCGACGCTTTTTTTCGTGCGTACGACGATATGGAAATTATACTGGTACTGCCTGAAGCGCACTTTGTAAAAGGCCGCGGCATTATTGCACAGTTTAATTACAGCGACAGGATTGTACTTGCTGCGGGCGGAAATACACGCTATCAATCGGTAAAGAATGGTCTGCAGTTGGTAAAAGAAGAATCGGTAGTTTTTGTACACGACGGCGTACGTTGTTTAATAAGCGTTCCTTTAATTCAGCGTTGTTATAACCAGGCGATATTAAAAGGCAGCGCTGTGCCTGCGGTGGCCGCGACAGACAGCATAAGGATTTTTAGCGATGGAAAACATTTTGTGGAAGACAGGCAGCAGGTGAGGATTATTCAAACCCCGCAAACATTTTTGAGCAGCATTATTTTGCCGGCTTTTGAACAGGAATATTCAGAGGCATTTACGGATGAAGCAACTGTGGTTGAGGCCAATGGAACAGAAGTTTTTCTAACCGAAGGCGAATACGACAACATTAAAATAACCAGGCCCGTTGACCTGATGATCGCTGAAAGAATGATTGAGGAACGCTCAGCACTTTAATAATTGAATTGAGTTTATGAAACAGTCGCTGATTGGTTTTTTAAAACGTTTGCGTATATACTATGAGCTGCAGTACCTGTTCAGAAATACGATTATTTCAACACATCATTTTTTTTTAAGAAGGAAATACCGCTCTAAAAAAGGACAAGGTTTTACCTGTAATTTTTGCGGGGAAAGCTACAGCGGACTTGTACCCGAATACCCGGAAGAACAGGACAGAAATGCGATTGAAAAAAATAATGTTATTGCAGGTTATGGCGAAAATGTATTTTGTCCCACCTGTTTTTCAACCAACCGCGAAAGATTGATACTGGCTATGCTGCAAAACAGGATTGATGTTGCCGGGAAAACTATTTTGCACTTTGCACCGGAAAGAAAAATTTATGAATGGCTTGCCCCCAAAGCGAAAGTTATTACTGCTGATTTGGAAACAGGTTTTTATAAAGTGATTGATAAAAATATCCGTTGCGAGAATATTACCTCATTGTCTTTTGATTCAGGCATTTTTGATATGGTAATTGCGAATCATGTGCTGGAACATGTGCCGGATGATGCAGCAGCAATGAAAGAAATATACCGGGTTTTAAAACCCGGTGGGATTGCAATGCTTCAGGTTCCTTTTTCTGAAACTCCTGGGCAGACGATGGAAGATGTTGCGATAAAAAATCCTGCAATGCAATCTGCATTGTTCGGGCAGAAAGATCATGTAAGGATTTATGACTTGAAGGATTATATCAGCAGGTTGGAAAAGGCTGGGGTTAAAGTAACATATTGTAACGATGATAACCTGGCTGAGTTTAAAAAACATGCCATTCAGAAGGGCGAAGGGTTTTTGATGATTACAAAATAATTAAAGTTGTTTGAGTTTTATTAAGCAAGCTGCACATAGTGCTGAAGATGCTTATTGATATACAGATAAAGTGATTGCGACGCAACGATGATGCTATGAAAATTGATGCTGGTATAAAAATCCTTCCTTCTGAAACTATTTGTCAGACAGGCTTTGGCGCATTCAGCATACTCAAAGGGAAGCTGAGTTTGTTAAAATAAATCCTTGAATATGGCTGGTGCTGCGGCCCGAATTTTTTATAAAACTTTTGTATGCCGGGTACATCGGAGCCTTCGAAATCGAACAGCAATTTCTCGTGTTCGAACTCTTTCCAAAGTTCGGTAAGCAAAAAATAATTGGCATCCATTTTTTTACCTGTGGCAGTGGTGCTGTTCATGATATTGTACAGCCTTCCACTATCTTTAAAAACAAGTACAGCGCTTAACAGTTCCCCTGAATTGCTTATTACTTTTCTTGCAAAAGCCTTTGCATTTTTATCAAGGACCAAAGTGAGTGATTTGAATTTACGATAGTCTTCCGCGGTGATATGTTTCAACTGAGATTGATACAATTCTATATGCAAATTAACCGGTTCCATTATATGGCAGGCGGTATAACTAAAGTGATATTTTAATGCATTCTTTCTGTATGTGCGCACATCGGGATTGAATTTTTTTTCAAGGTTTTCGTACGGCGAAGAAAGATCCAAAATATAATTGTGATGTTGGGTTAATTTATTTTCCGCAAGCAGTTTATTGCTGAAGTTAAATGCATAGTCGCCATATTTTACGAACTGAAAGAATGCATTTAAAAGTAAATTTTCATTGATTGACTGGTCTTTTGAAAACCAACCAAGCTGTTGAATAAAGGGAACATCATAAGAGTACCTGATACCTAATTTTTTTCTCCATGGAACAGGCATTACACAATCGTAATCGTTTACAACGATGCCATGCCAGTTATCGGTCATGTTATCAAGGTAGTGAGTAGTAGCATAGATAAGTCCATTACTGCTCTGCTGTATGCAATCATCCCATTTTTGTTTATCGATTTTATAAGCAGGTATTATGTTAATCTGCGGCTGCATGCTATAGAGGTAAATCCCTGTTGAGCTTGGAAAACTGGAATGCCGAAAGATTAATAGAAAAGCTGATTGTTTTTCCAAACCTTTTTTCGCCAAGCGTTGATTTAAAATAATCGCTGTACACCTTGCTGTAAATAAAAGGGAGATAAAGCGTGCCGATATTACCCGGCAGAGAGACCTGTAAGCCCGCATCGTATAAAAACCTTCCGGAAGGTGGATTGTCTTTCCATGCTTCGCTGTAAGTGCCAAAGTCAACAAAGAATTTTATGGGCAGTTTAAACGGCAGCACATTTAAAGGGTTTATTTTATCCGGTATATCGCCGCTGAAATTGAGTGCCATCAACCAGTCATCTGTCTTACCAATTTTGCTGCCGAGTAAATCTGTGCGTACTTTAAAGAAGCCGTCCCGTTCAGTGATTTGCTGACTTTTAAAACCTTCAAACTCATTCCTTCCAACAAAGTAATTGCTGTAGGTATAATCTTCTTTTCCGTTGGGGCCACTCATGTTTATATGGTAGCGGTCTGTTTCGTAAGAAGAGATAAATGTTTGAGGCGTAAGGTAAAAAAACTTGCCTGCAAAAAATCTTGCATTTATCCCTTTGCCCTGTTCTTTATAGTTGAAATAGTAATTAGCCGTTACTCCTGCACGTATAAATTTTTCTCCCTGGTCAATGGTAAGGTTTGCATTATAAGGATAAAGCATGCGGTTGTTTTCGTAGGTAATTTTCGCTTCATTGATCAATAAACGCTGGGCTGTTTTGTCAACCACATCAAAAGTGTCTGTTGGCGTTGTTACAGTAGAAAACCGCAACTGGTCTTCATTTAAAATAAAACTTCTTAACTGGAATATCCATTTGTCCCTTTCTCTCAGGTCTTT
>JANXWM010000153.1 GCA_025351145.1 Chitinophagaceae bacterium | reverse complement strand
GCGTCGCACTCTTGTACGGCCGGTAATTCTATTGAGCTTTTGCCTGCGGATGTTGCCGGCTGTTTAAAGCTTCGGCATAATCCGAACGCAGAAGTGTGCGACGCAATAAAAGCTTCATAGATATTCAACTGTTTGGTCAATAAAAATACTTTTAACCACAACGGCTTATACCAATGAAACCACTTTTCCAGTGCGCACAGATTCGTCGCAGGCAAAGGCAATACGCAGACTGTTCACCGCATCCTGCACATGATCGGTAAGATCAATATCCTGTTCAATAGCTTTTAGAAAATAGCGTTGCTCCCGGTTGCAGAGTTCCTGGTGATCGGGTTCATCTTCAAGATTGATCCATACATCATCTGCAACAAATTCATTACTTGCATTGAGTGCTGCATGATGAAAGCGCAACAAT
Source organism: Chitinophagaceae bacterium (assembly GCA_025351145.1). Classification (GTDB taxonomy): domain Bacteria; phylum Bacteroidota; class Bacteroidia; order Chitinophagales; family Chitinophagaceae; genus Limnovirga. Next base: position 4,968 of record JANXWM010000153.1, on the reverse strand, counting down.
TCTGTTTTTGTGTGCGCCTCAACTGAATCAGATTTTCCTTTGGCGCCGGCATCTTTGGCCACAATAGATACAGCGCCCAGCGGACCGATTACATCTTTTACAAAGAAAGCTGTTTCGCTTATCATCGGCCCCCAGCCAGCTTCATACCAGCCGACAGAACCATCTTCGAAACGTATTTGTAATTGTCCGTAATTATAATTGCCTTCGGGTATTTCTTCTGTAAGCCTTGCACCGATGGCGTTTACCTGTATGGGTTTGCTGCGTGTCATCTGGCACATTACATCAATATAATGTACGCCGCAATCTACAATCGGGCTCAGGCTTTTCATAAGGTTGCGGTGCACATTCCACATAACACCATGGCTTTGTTGATTAAGGTTCATGCGCATGACCAATGGTTTGCCTAATTGTTGCGAAAGCTCGATAAATTTTTCCCACGATGGATGATGCCGAAGTATGTAACCAATGGCTAATTTCTTATTAGCTTTTTTTGCTGCGGCAGCTACTCGTTCTGCGCCTGCAACGGTATCGGCCAAAGGCTTTTCAATAAATACATGACTGCCTTTTTCAAGCGCCATGATGGCAAAACTTTCATGCGTGTCAGGATAAGTGGAAATACAAACGGCATCGGGTTTTGTGGCTTCCAGCGCTTCTGCATAGTCGCTGAATAAAGTAAAGCCGCCGCCAAGTTTTTCGTTAAGTGTTTCTTTACTTTTTCCGGTGGATACAATACCACAAATTTGAAAACCACCGATAGTGTGATAGGCCCACGCATGTGATGCGCCCATATTACCACAACCCACTACCAGTACACGTAAAAGGTTCGTTTGAGCAAGCATAAAATGAATTTATGATAAAGAGATATTTTGCTTTGTAAATATGGTAAAATTTTTATTTGGCTACGAGACAAAAGCGGTAAAAAGAATTTAAAATTTTCTGCGGCTGTTTAATGCTCCTATATGATCCGAACGTACAAGAGTGCTCCCGAAGCTTCGGGAGCAAGTAAAGCTTCATAGTGTTACTTGAGCCGGGTACAAAATTTGTTTTTTATTTGCTAATCTGCGGGAACTCAATATATGTCGCGAACATGCTGTTCCTGAAAATTCTTTGTGTTGCTTTTTGATAGTCTGCAGCCTTGGCGTCGTAAATGCTGGCTACATATTTTTGCGGGTTCATATCAATAATGGGGAACCAACTGCTTTGCACCTGCACCATAATGCGGTGGCCTTTTAAAAACACATGATCGGCTTGGTGAAGATCAATTTTGTATTCCGCTATTTTACCAGGTACTATAGGTTCTGGCTTTTCAAAACTTTTACGGTAACGGCCACGAAACACCTCGCTGGCGATCATTAATTCGTAGCCGCTCATTTTAGGCTCTGCGGGGTTTTGATCGGGATATACATCTATTAATTTTACCACCCAGTCTGCATCGCTGCCGGTAGAACTGGCGAACAAATGTGCAATAATATTTCCCGTAACTGTTACATCCTGTGTAAGTGTATCGCTCTGCCAGGTGAGCACATCGGGCCTGCCATCCACAAACCGCTGATCTTCTACAAGCCATGGCCGCCAGCGGCTGCCCGGCCCATAAGTTTGTTCTATTGGCCGCTGGCGATAAGGCACGGGCTTTTTTGGATCACTTACATATTCGTCAAAAGCTGCAGGGCTTGTTGTAGTTGGTTTATCAAAAGACACTTTACCGTTTGCCGTTACGTATAACTTATTATTCGCAGCTTCTTTTGGTGGCCAGGTGGTATATGTTTTCCATTCGTTACTGCCTGTTTGAAAAATAGTAGCTTCAGAAAAATTGCCGTCTCCTTTTCCTTTCAGCCAGTAATCGAACCATTTCTTTTGAATATTTTTTTGAAAATACCCAGATGTATTGCTGCCCGTTTGGTAAGCTCCGAGATGTGTAACATTAAAGCCCGACCACTGACCGTGGTTCCATGGGCCAATACAAATATAGTTGCGGTTATTACTGTCGAGCTTTTCCATTTTACTGTACATCAGCTGAGGGCCCATCATATCTTCCTGGTCCCACACTCCGCCCACATGCAACATGGGTATGCGTGGATAATCCACATAGCGCAACGGCGATTTATACTGCCAGAAAGAATCGTAGTTGGCATGCTGCATAAATAAGTTCCAGCTCGGCAGGTTACTGTGAAAATATTTTTCGTTCGCATTGGAAAGCGGCCCAAGTTTTAAGAACCAGTTGTACAGATCGTAGTGATCGAAAGGGAAAAGCGTATCAACTTTTGATGCTTCTTCCATAAAAGAATAGTCGAATGCATAAGATAAACGGAATGCCCCGTTGTGGTGAAAATCATCTCCCAGAAAAAGATCGCTCATGGTTGCCTGTTCGCTGGCGGCTTTCATGGCGGGGTGCGGTCTTGCAGCGGCGGCAAGCGTTAGCCATCCCGGGTATGAAATACCTAACTGACCAACTTTGCCATTGTTATTTGCAACATTGTGAATGAGCCATTCAATTGCGTCATAAGTATCGGTGCTTTCGTCAACATCGCCTTGTTTATCAGTAACCGGCCTGTTCATTACAAACTGGCCTTCACTTTTGTAACGGCCACGAATATCCTGTGTTACAAAAATATAACCTTCCTCAGCCATATCTTTTACATAACTAATTGAATCAGGGTTGGGCGCATCTTCACTGCCATAAGGCGTGCGTTGCATTAAAATAGGCACAGATTCTTTTGCATTTGATGGCGTATAAATTACTGTATACAGTTTTACGCCATCCCTCATAGGTATCATCACTTCTCTTCTTACATATTCAATTTTTGTTTGCGCAAAACCAGCAGCAGCAAACCAGCAGCAGATAATAATTGAGGCAATTTTTTTCATAAATATTTTTTGCAGATAAAGCTTGAAGCTAAGCATAAAAAGAGAATTGATCCACATTGTAAGCGGATAAAAACTCAAAATATTTTTTAACCCGGCAAAGAAATACTATGAAGCTTTGCTTGCTCCCGAAGCTTCGGGAGCACCCTTGTACTGCAGAATAAGTTTGAGCTTTGGGCTGCCTGCAAACAGTTAACCCGCCCAAGCGAGAAACCCAGGCTGCACAATGTTCAGAAAGTACAAGCGTGCGACGCAAGAGGCGATGCTATGAAATACTTATGCCGGGCTCAAAAAAAGTGATTGATTATAAGAATGCAGAAACATGATCGATAAACTTTTACTTTTACCACCAAAGTCTTTGAATGGAGAACACGATTAAACATATACAGGAATTATTTGAAACGTTTGCCGGGCAGCCTTTTGATCAAATTTCGAAGTTGCCCGAAAGCGGCAGCGACAGAACTTATTTCAGAATCCATAGCAACGAAGCAACTTATATAGCCACGCATAACCTGAATATAAAAGAGAATAAAACTTTTATCAATTTCAGCAGGCATTTTAAAGAACGTGGATTGCCCGTGCCGCAAGTGCTGGCAGTAAATGATGACTGCACCATTTATATTCAGGAAGACCTTGGCTCAAGGTCTTTGCTAAACGAGCTGGAAGAATATGGCCAAAATGATGTTGTTTACAGCCTGTTTTGCAAAAGTTTAAAACAGCTTGCCCAAATACAAATAAACGGCCACAAAGGCCTTGATTATAACTGGTGCCTTACGGCAAAAGAGTTCGGGCGGCAGGCAATTATGAGCGACCTGCTTTACTTTAAATATTATTTTCTCGACACTCTGAAACTACCTTACGATAAACAAGCCCTGCTCGATGATTTTGATGCATTAAGCACTTATCTCACCAAAACAGAATACAAATATTTTATGTTCCGCGATTTCCAGAGCCGGAACATTATTGTAAATAATAACGAAGTTTTTTTTATTGATTACCAGGGCGGCATGCAGGGCGCTTTGCAGTACGATGTGGCGAGTTTATTATGGCAGGCAAAAGCTGGTTTAAGCGATGAGTGGAAAAGCAGCCTGCTCGAATTTTATATGGGCAGCATTGATGAACTTTTAGAAAGTCCCGTAAACAGGCCGCTTTTTATTAACCAGTATAATGGCTATGTATTAATACGTTTGCTGCAAGTGCTGGGGGCGTATGGGTTCAGAGGATTATTTGAGCGCAAAGCACATTTTCTTGCAAGCATACCGCTGGCACTTAATAACCTAAAATGGTTTTTGGAACATAAGCAGGCAGGCATTGCGCTGCCTGAATTTGACAGGATTTTGGGGATCATTGTGCAGGATGAAATCGCTAACAGGTTTGCCCCACCACAGGCAAACGAAAACACTCCGCTTATTGTAAAAGTGAAAAGCTTCTCTTACAAAAAAGGCATACCCGAAGACAGCAGCAGCAATGGCGGAGGGTTTGTTTTTGATTGCCGTGGCATTTTAAACCCCGGCCGCTTTGATGCGTATAAAACAATTACAGGAAAAGATAAACCTGTTAGTGATTTTCTTGAACAGCAAACAAAAATGAATTTGTTTTTAAACAGCGCGTTCGATATGGTTGATATATCGGTTGAAGACTATATTAACCGCGGGTTTAGCAGCATTGCCATTAATTTTGGCTGCACTGGTGGGCAGCACCGCAGCGTATATGCGGCAGAGCAAACGGCAAGGCACCTGAAAAATAAATACAAGGTAAAAGTTGAGTTGGAACACACAAACCAGCAGAACTGGGTTAAAGAAATAAAACAATAACAAAGCAAAAACTATTGACCCGGCAAATGAACATTGATTGAGCTTTACTTGCGTCGCACTCTTGTACGTTCAGAACTTTTATGATCTTTAGGTTCATTGTGCTCCGGGCTGTTGAAAGTTCAAACATATTCTGCAGTACAAATGTGCGACGCAACGGCTGAAGCCATGAAAAACTTCGGTTGAGTTAAAAATAATTTTCTTAATTCCGAATATTTATGAAAGCAATGATTCTGGCAGCAGGTTTAGGCACCCGCCTGAAACCATGGACAGATAAGCACCCGAAAGCACTGGC
>JANXWM010000095.1 GCA_025351145.1 Chitinophagaceae bacterium | reverse complement strand
GAAATTATCCGCGGCATTCATCTTCACTACTTGCACATTGCTTTTTTCTGTAAGCGAAACTTTGGGCTGGTAAGCAAAACAGGCAACCAAAGAATCGGGAATGGTTTCGCCATCTGCTGTAATTTTTGCATCAACAATCGTTGACTGATACATAAAAAATTCCTGCCTGAAATTTTTTGCCCCGTTAAAAGTCTGCAATCCTGCCTTTTTAAATTCTGATTCAATAAACGCAGAAGCTTTTTCTATGCCGGGCGTAAACGTTCGCCTGCCCTGCATATCATCCGCTGAAAGTATTTTTTCAATCCGTTCAACTTCGTTTGCGTTAATTATTTTATCAATTTTCTGTGCATTTAAAACATGCATAGAAACAAGGGCAACAAAACTTAAGATGACTTTCTTCATGGTTACTTTTAAATAAAAAATTCAATAAATATTTTGAGCCCGGCAATATAGCATTTCTCATCGTTCCTTGCGTCGCACACTTGTACGAACGGTAATGCTGTGGAGCTTTTAACTTAGCGAAGGTTGAAGCAACTGTTGCTTTAACAGGATATTTTTATTACCGGTTTTGCAGTTGGTAAAAGCTCAATCATAATCCGGACGTACAAGTGTGCGACGCAACAAAAGCTTCATTCATATTCCTCAGCCGGGGTTCAAAAAAATTCTTTAACCATTCCTGCTGATAATGTCCATAGCTTCTTCTTCTTTTTGTTTTTCCTGCAGCTTCTTTAACTGTCTTCCGTAAGAAATTTTTGTGATGAGTACAAAGAGAACCGGCACTACAAATATTGCAAGAGTGGTTGCAGAGAGCATACCACCAAATACAGTCCAGCCAATGGTTTTACGGGCTTCGGCACCGGCGCCTGTGGCAAAGGCAAGCGGCAATACACCGAGTATAAATGCAAGCGATGTCATTACTATTGGGCGTAAACGCAATTGTACTGCCTGTAATGTTGCGAATATAATATCAACGCCACGGTCAACCCGTTCTTTGGCAAACTCCACAATTAAAATCGCATTTTTTGCGGAGAGGCCAATGAGAGTGATCAACCCGATTTGTGCATAAATATTATTGCTGAGATTGGGTAAAAAAGTGAGCGTAAGTATAGAACCAAATGCGCCGATAGGCACTGCAAACAATACGGAGAAAGGTACACTCCAGCTTTCGTATAATGCGGCGAGAAAAAGAAATACGAATGCGATGGAAATTGCAAAGATGATAAGCGTACTGTTACCTGCTTTTACTTCTTCGCGGCTAAGACCAGCGAAATCGTAGCTGTAACCTACAGGCAACACTTTAGCTGCGGTTTCTTTTAGTGCGTCGATGGCCTGGCCACTGCTTATACCAGGTTTGGGCGTACCAATAATTTCGATTGAACGGTACAAATTGAAATGCGAAATCAATGCAGGGTTTTCAACAACCTGGGTTGTTATGAGTGAACCAAGAGGTATCATATTACCCTGGCTGTTGCGCACATAATATTTATTAAGGTCACTCAGGTCTTTTCGGTAGCCGGTATCCGCTTGCGCTACCACACGAAAGTTTCTGCCGTAAATATTAAAGTCGTTTACATAACTACTGCCGAGTAAGGTACTCATAGTGCTGTAAACGTCGCTCAACTGCACGCCGAGTTTCTTTGCTTTATCCCTGTCCACATCTACTTTATAGCCTGGTGTTTTTGTGTTGAAGAAAGTAAATGCAGTACCAATTTCGGGGCGCTGGTATAATGCACCCAAAAAGCTTTGCGCCACTTTTTCAAACTGCTGAATATTATCGCTGCTTGTTGTTTGCAGCAGTTCAAAAGTAAAACCTGCGGTAGAGCCCAGGCCATTGATCGGCGGTGGTGCTATAGCGCGTATATTGGCTTCCCTGATATCTGAAGTGCGTTTCTGAATTTCTGCAATAACACCTTGTATCTGGTCTTCTGTTTTCTTACGGTTGTCCCACGGTTTTAGTGAAACGAATATGGTACCTACATTTGATTTATTAGAGAAGCTGATAAAATTAAAACCTGCCAGCCCGCCCACTGCTTTTACAGCAGGAATTTTAAGCAATCTTTCCTGGATTGATTTAAGCATCGTCACACTTCTTTCCGTAGAGGTAGCTTCAGGCATTTCATACGTTACATACAAACGGCCTTCATCTTCTGGCGGAATAAAGCCACTCGGTTTATTCTCAAATAACAGGAACAGCCCCACAAATAAACAGGCGAGAAATACAAGTACCAGTGGCGTAAACCTGATACATTTTCCTACCCCTCTTGTATAAGAGCCAGTTACATTGCCAAACCATTTATTGAAGGAAGCAAAGAATTTTTCCATTAAATTTTTCTTTGCATCAGCACTTTTTGCAGGCTTCAGCATAATGGAGCACAATGCCGGCGTTAATGACAAAGCCACAAATGCAGATATAAGTACAGATACCGCAATTGTGATTGCAAACTGCTGGTACAACCTGCCAACAATACCTGGTACAAACCCAACAGGGATAAACACCGCAGCCAATATTAGTGCAATAGCGATTACGGGCCCGGATATATCCTTCATTGCTTTTATCGTCGCTTCTTTTGCCGACAAATGTTCATGATCTATATAGTGCTGCACAGCTTCTGTTACCACAATGGCATCATCCACCACAATACCAATGGTCAGCACAAACCCAAAAAGCGTTAAGGTGTTTATAGTAAACCCAAGCGGAATAAAAAAGATAAAAGTACCAATCAGTGAAACTGGTATTGCCAATACGGGAATAAGTGTTGCCCGCCAGCTTTGTAAAAATAAAAACACCACAATTATCACAAGTGTAAGCGCTTCAACAAGGGTGGTTACTACTTCATTAATAGAAACTTTTACAACAGATACTGTTTCAAAAGGTGATAAATAATCAATGTCTTTGGGAAAATTTTTCTTCAGTTCATTCAGTGTGTTTGTAACGCCATCAAATGTACTTAATGCATTGGCGCCAGGCGCCAGGAATATCAGCAGGAACGAGGCCCTGTTTCCATTAATAAAAGCGTTGTTACCATAACTGAATTTTGCAAGCTCAACCCTTGCAATATCTTTTAAATAAACTACAGAACCTTGCGCAGGATTGCTGCGTACAATGATATCTTCAAAATCCTTTTGCGTATTAATGCGGCTGTTGGTAAGAACACTATATTCAAAAGTCTGCGTATTGGGCTGCGGCGTGCCGCCGATGGTTCCTGCAGCCACCTGCAGGTTCTGCTCCGTTAATGCTGCAAGCACATCGTTCGATGTAAGTTTTAGATTGGCAAGTTTCTCGGGGTTCAGCCATACACGCATGCCAAAATCATCACCAAAACTTGTTACATCACCTACGCCTTTTACACGCAGCAGTGCATCTTTTACATAAAGGTTTACATAGTTGCCAATAAATGTAGGATCATGCGTTGCATTGGGCGAAAAAAAGCCGAGCACCATCATAATACTTGGGTTACGTTTGCGTACAGTTAATCCCAAACGTTTTACAGCATCAGGCAGCGAAGGTTGGGCAACACTTACGCGGTTTTGAACATCAAGTGCGGCAATATCAATATTGGTTCCAATATCAAACGTAACATTAATGCTGCTGGTTCCGGCAGCACTGCTGCCACTTGTAAGGAACGACATCCCCGGGGTACCATTGATCTGCGTTTCCATCGCGGTGGTCGTTGTTTGCTCCACCGTTTGCGCATCGGCACCAATAAACACGCCTGAAACGGAAACAGTTGGTGGCGTAATATCAGGGTATTGCGCAACGGGTAATGTGCTCATTGCAAGTAAACCCACCAGCACAATTACGATGGAAATTACCATTGCCGTAACAGGCCGTTTTATAAAAGTATCTGCGATCATTTTCTAATCTCTTTTTGATTTATCTAAAATCAATTCCGTTGAATATTTTTTTATGAGCCATAAGCCAGGAATACTATGAAGCTTTTCTTGCCACGCTCGGTTCACAGTTCCTCTTTCATGGCGACATTTTGAAGTGCAGCAACCTGCATTATCCTGAACCAGTACGTCATTTCGAACGCAGTGAGAAATCCGCTGCAATAAGAGTGAGATTTCTCAGTCGTGCCTCCTTCGAAATGACGTACAGTGAAGGATAAACCTATAAGGTCTTTAAGACCTTATAGGTTTTGCTGCCTTTTAATGCTCAACAGAATTACCTTCAGCCGAAGTGTGCGACGCAAGGAACGATGCCTCAAAGAACCTATGCCCGGGCAATAAAAGAACTAAAAATTATTTGTAAACTACAAACTATTTTTTAGCTGTTGTATCGGGTTTTATTTTTGCACCCTCACGTAAATTCTGTACACCCTGCACTACAATTTTTTCACCTTCTTTCAAGCCATCTTTTATAATAATGTTGCTGCCAATTTGCTTACCAATTACAACTTTACGCTGTGTTACTTTACTACTATCGCCAACGATGTACACAAAATATTCTCCCAGTTGTTCGGTAACTGCTTTGTTGGGAATGAAGATTGATTTTTCAGCAGCGTTGTTTAAAACCCTTACCCTGCCTGTCATTCCGCCACGCAACGCTTTTTTTTCGTTTGGAAAAACAAGACGGATCTTCAGTGTTCCTGTTTGTGGATCTACTGCACGGTCTATCAAACTTATTTTACCATGCGAAGGATAAACATCGTTGCCGAAAGCCAATGTAAAAGTTGTGTCGCCTGCTTTGGCTGCCTGGCTCTCTAATTGTGTAAAGCGAAAAATCTCTTTCTGATCGATGGAGAAATCAACGGCCATCGGGCTATCTGTTGATACAGTATTTAGAATTGTAGAACCGGCAGAAACCGGTGAGCCAACTTTAACCTGCGAGATGCCAATGGTGCCATCAAACGGCGCATAAATGGTTGTGTACTTAACACCGGTTTGTACGCTGCGAACCGCAGCCTGTGCAGCTTCTACCTGTTTCGTTGCAGCGTCGAGTGAGGCATCTGCATAATCAACCTGCTGCTTGGCAATAGCATCCTGCTTATCCAGTTCATGGTAACGGTCTGCATCTTTTTGTGCCTTTACCAAATTCGTTTGCTGTACAGCAACATTGGCAATGGCCTCCTGATAATTGGCTTCGTACTGCTGTGCATCTATGGAATATAATTTTTGCCCTTTGCTTACCCTTGCCCCATCCTGGAAATAAACACCGGTAATAAAACCACTTACCTGTGCACGAAGGTCTACCTGGTTTAAAGCATTAACGGTTGCGGGATATTCATCATAAAAGGTAACCTGTGCGGTGGCAACATCAGCCGTGGTAACAGCAACCGCCGGTGGCGGACCCTGCTGCTGTTGTTGCTTATTATTACTACACGAAGCAGCAATAAACAAACAACAAACGACTGTATAGTTTCTTAAGCTTTTCAATAACATACCGGTTATATTTTGTATCAGTAATTAATTTGTCCTAATGATTTTTCTACATCTATTTTACTTGCCAGCAATTGGTATAAAGCATCGTAATAATTGATCTCTGCTGTACGCAGATCCGTTTCTGTAGATACAACTTCCAGGTAAGTTTTTACACCGGCGTTGTATTGAAGTTGTATAACATCATATACTTCTTTTGCAAGATTTACATTCTCTTTAAGTGACTGATAACTGGCAGTATTACTTTTGTACAATGCCAATGCCTGCGCATACTGTGCATTAATACTGTGCTGTAGTGCAATAAAATCCCAATCGATTCTTTTTAATTGCAACTCCTGTTGCTGAATATCAAACTTTCGTTTACCTCCCTGTAATATTGGTACAGTTAAAGTAAGCCCGCCATAAGAGGTTGGGAAATTTTGATTGTACAATTTTCCAAAATTGTTGTCCTGGAAATTAAAGTTGTAAGCGCCATAAGCAGAAACTGATGGCAGGTAACTCCACTTGTTATATTTAACTTCTGCTTCCTGTAATCTCTTACGGGTAGTGAGCAATTGATATTCTATTCTTTTGCTGTAATCAGGTAACTGCAATGTATCAACCATCATTTCTTTTTCCATTTGCAGGCTGTCATAAACAATGTTTAAATCATTACCTGTGGGGTAACCCATCAATGATTTTAAATATTCCAGTTTGGCTTTAAGTAATGCTTCATTGCTTTTCCTGGCAGCCCTTGTATTGTTAAGTGCAATGGTTGCACGTTTGTAATCTGTTTTATCTGTAATGCCGGTATTATAGCGGCTTGTAGCGTCTTTCAAACTTCTTTCAAGGCGTACAATACCTTCGTCTGCAACTTTTATCTGCTGCATGCTGGCAAGCACATCATAAAACGCTTTTGAAACATTTGCCGCTACATCAATTTTATTGGAACTGGTTGTTTGCTTTACACTGCTGAGTACATCACCCTTTGTACGGCTTGCCAGTAATACATCGCGGTTAAAAATATTCTGGTTAACTGTAAACTGCGCAGCCGAAGTATTGTCAACACCAAATTTTATCACGTTACCGCCAATAATAGCCTGCTGCAGTTGAAAGTTATGCTGAAGGTTATATCTAAAATCTACCTGCGGATACCAATCAGCAAGTTTGCTTTTTATAAGGCTTTCTGTAACCTGCTCATCAATGAGTGATTGCTGAATTAAAGGCTGATGCTTTATTGCATACGCAACAACATTATCCAGTGTAGCTTGTTGCAATAAACTATCGGCTGCAGGTTGTTGCGCATATAAAAATAATGGCATTATAAAAAAGAAGAAAGTTAGTTTATAATTCATTCGCTATTGATTGCATTATTGAAAGAAGCGTGTATTCTTAAGTGCTGTGCAAAAATACAGGTAAATGCTTCCTTGTAAATGCTTTTTTATCAAATACGTTTTATTTTGTTCCGGGCTTTCGAAATAATATGAAGCATTCTTGCGTCGCACCCTTGTACGGTTGGATTATATATTGAGCCTTGAAAGCAGTGAAGACCGAAGGGGCTTCATTGCCGCCCCACAGTTAACAACAAAAAAAGCCCCGCAATAGCAGGGCTTTTTTTTGCAAACATCATATTTACATTTTAAGCTTTAAAAATATATTCGCAACAGCCTGCCCCTGCGCAAGACCATTGTCACAAGATCTTTTATAATGAATACCGCCATATACCCTCGAAATAGCTGCCTCATTTGCAAAGGCATTGAAGTTAGCAAAACTGCGGGTCGGCAAACCATCCACATCATGTGTATGATCTGTGAACGGCGTATTTGCACCAAACAAAGTGTTTAAAATTACCGCAGCAGCACCAGATTGTACAGCATGCCCTGAAGAATATTCAGGGTGCGGAGGTGTAGGTATATAGCCTTTCCATAAAGGGTCAATGTTCAGGTTTATATAGGTTGCAGGGCGCACAGCTACATAGTTATATTTTGTTTTCCAGCAAGACACAAATGCATCTGATAAGCAAGCACCCATTCTGGCATATGCACGGCTGGCTTCAAATAAACTCAGGTTTTGGTTTTGTATCATTTGAGTAAGGATAGACATAGAATGACCGGGCGGTGTAAAAGAGGGGCTGCCATCGTTCCAGAAATCTGCAATGGCTTTTTGTTCATCCGTTAAATTGATGCCGGTAGTGTAAACTTCGTATGCTGCTTTGTAATAATCAGATGCGGTATCAGTAGAAAATGTAAGTGTGGGCGCTGGCTGTGTTTTTGCTGCAATACCAGCCCTGAATGTTTTGTTAGAACCCCAGTAAGGCAACATGGGTACAGGCCCCTGTGTTGAAGTGGGCACCCAGTATTGCGGCCCAACTGGCGGTATATAACTTGAAGGGAAAATTCTTGTATATCCATGATCACCGCCATCTTTTTTAGACCAGTCAATAATAGAATCCGCAAGGTTAACGCCATAAGCAACAGACCTTGTAAAATCATCCGCAGTAGTATTGCCCAATAAATCATTATTGGCATTTTCAAGGGCGGTAAGCGCAGTAGCATTTTCGGTTGACATATTGTCAAACAAATATCTCAGCAAATGCGCTACTGCGGCGTTGCATGCCACCGACCAGCGGTAAGTTTGGTTGGCATCCGGCTTTGGTAAAGATTTTAAGCCATTCAACTGGCCCACCAACGAGCTGTGGCCAGGTGCTCCGTTAACCATTACCTGGTACATAGTAACTCCTGTAAAACCCATTGCACGGGATGATACCGGCGGTACAAAGGTTGTAGTGGTCTTAATCAAGTTCAGTTCAAAATTCATCCACGAAGTGGCAATGTAGTTGTCAGAATCTGAAATGCTGGTTCTTGCCTGTCCTGTTTGGCCGGAGTGTATGGCCTGCTGATCTGCTAAATCTTTACGGCAACCTGTAATAAATAAAATGCACGAACATAAAACTGTTAGCCTGGTTGTAATTCTTTTCATGGGTAAAAATTGAGTTGTTAATTGAAGCCTAAAGATAGACCCCGGCATAAAGTGAGCCTATTAAATTCGGCATAAAAAAAGGGAAGGACAAATATCTGCAAAACCTATTTACGATGACCTGAGTAACCGTTTCCCCAGCAGGCCCGTTACTAAGGTTAAAAAAGTGTAAACAGCTTTTTCCAACACCTATTAAAAAGCTCCAGTTTACCACCAGGGCCTCTTTTTTGCCGGTATTTTAGCTATTTACTTCGCCCGGTTGGTATCCACTCCGCCTTTGTTGGTCACCTGACTAAACAACTATTCGCTTAGGGCCTCGCTGCGGTAAAAGCCCATTCATAATCCAACCGTACAAGTGTGCGCTGCCGTCATGCCGAATTCATTTCAGCATCTCCTGGCAAAACATTTGACGTACTACAGGAGACCCTGAAATAATCCTGAATCAAGTTCAGGACAGGGTGACGGCACTTGCTGATTCGCTTCAATCTTTGCTGCGGTAAAAGCCCAATACATAATCCAACCGTACAAGAGTGCGATGCAAGGAACGATGCTATGAAAACCCTTAAGCCAGGTACAAAAAATTATTTACGCTTCATTGCTTCTGCAATAGCTTTCTCTGCAAGTGGTTCCATTATTTTATAACCTGCAAGATTGGGATGTACCCCATCACCAGATAAATTTTTTGGTAAGCCATCGCGTTCATCTTTCATGGCGCTGAAATAATCGAGATACACTACATTATTTTTTGCTGCATACTCTTTAAGCATTGCATTAAGTTTTACCACTTTTGGCGCAGGCTGCATACCGGGGTGCCATGGAAAATCGAAAGCGGGTAACACAGATGAAATAACCGGGTGAATTTTATTTGCTTTTGCCAGCTCAACCATTGAAACAATATTGCCGAAAGTTTCTTCGAGCGTCATTGGGCCGGTGTTTTGGGCAATATCGTTGATGCCAGCAAGAATCACTACCACTGCAGGTTTCAGGTCAACTACATCGGGGCGGAAACGTATGAGCATCTGCGGTGTTGTTTGCCCGCTTATACCGCGGTCAATATAATTTTTACCAACAAAGAATGATGAGTCTGCATTGATCCAGCCATCGGTTATAGAATTACCCATGAATACTACACGTGGCTTGTTTGAAGTTGTTGAAGCAAGCGCAGTATTTGCATCTCTATACCGGCCAAGATTCTGCCAGTCTGAATGAAAGCGTTTTTCATTTTCTTTTTGCATATCATCAAGCTGCCAGTCTGTAAAATTTTTCTGCCAGTCAGGCTGATGCAACATTTTTAAATAACCATTTAGTCTAAGCCAGTCACCAAAACGATCGATCCATGTATCTGAAGGCAGGTGTTGCACTTTCATACCAAAACCATGATTGCCTGTTGAGTATATATGCAGCTCGGCAGAATGATTGGCTGCCATCCATTTGCTGTAAAGGTTTACACTATGTGGTGCAAGTTTAAAGCCATCATTGGTAGCTGCAACAACAAACATAGGTGGCGCATCAGCAGGAATATTTGTAATCAGCGAATCGGGGAAATAAGCATAAATGGGCGCAATAAAGTCGGGCTTGTTTTCGGGGGTATAATTAAACGCACTGAACATGGTAAGCGTGCCACCTGCCGAAAAACCAATGATGCCGATTTTGTTTTTATCAAGCCCGTATTCATCCGCATGTGAGCGTACGTAAGCAATGGCATTTTTGCTGTCTGCAATTTCCAGGGGTATTACCGCTTTGGTTTCATCATCATTTTGTTTGGTTCCTAATTTGCCCATCCACTCAGCAACAGGATCTGTAGTTAAACTATGCGCCACCCTGTATTTAAGCACAAAACAGGTAACACCCTTTTTTACCAGCCACTTTGCTACATCGTAACCTTCGCTGTTGATGGAGAGTGCATGAAAACCGCCGCCGGGGCAAATGACAACTGCTGTTCCGGTTGACTGCATTGAATCTGGCGCAAATACGGTAAGCGTTGGTTTTGAAACATTGTACACCACATCGGTTTGCCATGCGTTTTTTGTGTTTGTTGCTTCATCCCAGGTCCAGCTTTCAGAACCTGGCGCTGCGCCATTATACAATTGAATTACTTTTTGCTGTGCATTTGCAAATGAAACAAATGAAATGATCAATAATAATACAAGCTGCAATCGTTTGTTCATAAAAGTTGATTTTGTAATTTATAGAAATACAAAGTTAAGTATGTACCGGGCATTTAGATAAGCATTAAGCATCCTTGCGTCGCACTCTTGTACGGTTGGATTATAAATGAGCTTTTACCGATGCGTAGATTGACGTCACCCTGAATTTATTTCAGGGTCTCCTGTCGCACCTGCATTCTATTTCGCCAGGAGATGCTGAAACAAGTTCAGCATGACGGCACCGGACTCTTGTACTGTTACTTTTACCGATGCGTAGATTGCGGGGTTTTGCAAATACAACTGGTTTGGGTGGATATGCGAAAGTTTTGTTGCGAACTTTCGCATATTTTTGAGTTGGCGGTAAGCCTACTTTGACATGGTAAAATCAAAATTTAGTATAACAGGCTTTTGGTTCCTAACGGTTGCGACAATTTACTCGACATACAATCTTGTTTCGGTATTCTTGGAGTATTTCTTTGGTATTAAATTTTTAAAGTCGTTGACACTAAGTCACGGACAAACCGACCATTTAGTTTTTCAAATTGCTAGTTTTTCAATTTTATCAGTTTTGTTTATACCGATAATTTATTTCAATGCTGTCGCTATAACCATTGACAATTTCAATAAGACTATTTCATTTAAAAACATCTTCACAAAAAAGGAAAGACTTTATTCTTTTGAAGAACTTGACGGTTTTGTTGACACATACTATAAAGACGGTTATCAAGCAAAATTTGACATTATTTATCTTATTAAAAGTGACAAGCGAATAGAAAAAATTTCTCGATACTTTTATTCAAATTATAAAGACTTAAAAGCAGGGCTCGAATCATTGAGCTATTTAGGGTTTAGAGAATTTTACTTATTCAAAAATTTAAAAATTCTATTTCGGCAAAATGTTCCTGATTAACCAAAGCCTTCGCTTCAATCTAGCAGTAGCAGGGATTGCATGAATTAATATACGTTCCAGAGCAACGTTTTGTGTTGATTGAGCATAATGCGTTCCCACGGAGCGCTAAACATGTCGTCTATATATTCTTTCTCTACTACTATTCTATCCAAAAAGAATTGCGCAAATACAACTGCTATTGGCTGTATTAGCGCAATATAAATAACGTAGTTTCGTAAATACAATTGTTGGTGGCAAGGCTATGACGACCCTGCAATCACAAACCTTTTACAAAAAATGGCACAGCGGCAGACAATAAATATTGGCGAAAAGGTTTTTAAAACAAAAGCTGAATCAAAGGACTTTGTTAAGGCAATTTTGAATAAGTACGAACTGCAAAACTCATTAGACAAAACAGATTTCCTATTTATTTGTGAACTTTTAAAACGACACCCAGAGTATGACAAAAAATTGGGAGTTGGTATAAATGAAATAATTATAAGACTTGATGGCAATTGGGGTAAGACAAGATGTTTTCATATCAAAAGAATTGACGGAACAGAAACAGATTTTAGCTACTTACATTGTATTGACAACGACACCAGTAGAGAACCTTTAAAAATGTTCAAACAATCTGCACGTAGTGCAGTTAAAGACCAAGTAGTTTCACATCTTTCAAATTATATCAGACGGACAATTGATAATGACAATAATGTTATTTGTGAAAAATCGCAACTTAAAATCAGCAGAGAATTAGCGACAGTTGACCATATTCCACCAATCACTTTTGACAAAATACTAAACGACTTTCTTAAATTAAAAAACATTGAACCTTCGCAAATTGAATATATTGGCTTTGGTGACAATGAATATAATAAAGAGTTCAAGGACGAACAAATCAGAACAGAATTTGCAAATTATCATAGACAAGTTGCAAAACTTAGAGTTATCAGCAGACACGAAAACTTGACACAGAAAAAAAAGAACTTTAACGAACAAATAGAACTTGATTTTTGACAACAAAGTAACGTGGACAAAGACTAACAAATTGAACAGCGAGAAAAAGCCCAGCTCCGCCATTGTTGGTCGCTGACCAACAATGATTCGCTTCAATCTACGCACCGGTAAAAGCTCATTTATAATCCAACCGTACAAGAGTGCGTCCCGATGAAACATACGGGATTTGGAACGCAAGGAACGATTCCATGAAAACCCTATGCCCGGTTCATAAAGTTATTTTGCTTTCATATCAGTAAACAAAAAATCAAGTGATTCTTTTGATGGCAGTTTTTGAGCAGCAGTTTTTTCGTCAAACAGTATCACCATATTTTCTTTGGTGTTATACGCAGGCCATTCCGGAAGCCCTTTGCCATTTGGGTTTCCGGTGGTTGCAAAGTTTACCCAGTAAGAAGACATCATATCAGCAAGCTGCCCGTCTGTTTTTTCTAAAGGACGGTTCTTTAAAAATTTTAAGTTGTTTAAAGCATACGCAACTTCGCCTGTATGAAATGCGCCATACTTTACAAACTCTGCACTGGCAGGAACTTTGCGGTTAAAATTATAGAGGTACACTTTCGATTTTCCGGTAGTTGTTTGCATGTTTGCCCATGTATAATTCTGCACGCCAAAAATCATATCCCTTGCATTTGCTATTTGCGATGCATAAGCTTCCGCATCGTTGTTTGCAGGATAAAATTTAAAAAATATAGCAGCATTATTTCCATATTGTTGTGCTGCCTGCTTTTGCCAGTCGGCTACATTTTTTGGAGCACCAAATAAAAATCCATCATCGCCATTCCAGCCGGTAAGAACCGGAACATCGTTTTGTTTTGATGCAGCAAAAATTTCTGCGATTGATTGCGGCAAAACATAGCCATCCACAATAGGTGATGTGGCAATTTTTGCTTTGGATAATAACTCATCTGCAGGCATGCTGCGCAATTCTCCGATAGATGGTTTGTTTAATGATGATGCAAGTTTTGCTCCATCTTCTTCTGCCTGGTGAAGTGTTGCTGATCCTCTCATTGGGCTTGATACAAAGCTTGCACCGCTCTCGGCAATGGCATGTTTAAATAAACCTTTTGCAAGTGGTGATGCTACAAGACAATTCACACTCATAGAACCTGCTGATTGCCCCGCAATAGTTACATTGTCGGGATCGCCACCAAAGGCTGCAATATTTTTCTTTACCCATTGCAAAGCCGCAACCTGATCCATTAACCCATAATTACCCGAAGCATTGTGAGCTGATTCTTTTGTAAGTTGAGGATGCGCAAAAAAACCAAATATGCCAACACGGTAATTTGTGCTTACAAACACAACACCTTTTTTTGCCATGGCCTCACCATCGTATATAGCACAGGCAGTTCCGCCACTGGAAAAACCACCTCCATAAATCCAAACAATAACAGGTTTTTTTTCACCAGGCTTTTTTGCTGCAGTCCATACATTCAAATACAAACAATCTTCGCTGATGGGTTCTTTGGGAATAAGGAACTCTTCCGTCCAAGCCCAGAACGGCGAAGGTTTTGCCTGCATAGGGCTTGCTGAAAATGCATCGCATTTTTTTATGCCGCTCCAGGCAGTAACAGGTTGCGGCTCTTTCCACCGCAAGTTGCCAACAGGAGGTGCTGCGAATGGAATGCCTTTATAAATATTTATATCAGCATCCTGATTGGTAATGCCGGAAATTAACCCTGCATTGGTTTTTACAACCTTTACAGCATTATTCTTTTGAGAGAAGGAAGCAATATTCAGCAACAATAAAAACGATAATGCAAATAATCTTACAGATAGTTTCATAAAATTTATTTTATAAAAAACGTGAACCGCCAAACGTAAGAATAATACACATTTTTGACGATTCACGTTTTAGGATTTAAGAAAACTAACCCAGCATTTTACTTAAATAAGCAAAGCTTTCTTTAATACTTGCCAATGCATCTTTTGGCATATCGTGCTCTACAAAGAAATGTTTCATACCTGCAGTTTTTGCTGCATCAAAAATTCTTTTATAATCAATTGTGCCGGCACCTACAGGCAAAATATTTTCTCTTGAAGCATCAAGATCTTTTACATGCCACAACGGGAAACGTCCGGGGTTTTGTTTGAACAATTCAACAGGATCTTTACCACCCTTCGTGGCCCATGCAAGATCGAGTTCCATCTTCATGGTTGTTTGCGCAAGCATCAGTTCGTAGGGAATTTTTCCTTCTATGTTATGAAACTCTGCATCATGATTATGGTACGCGAAAACAAGCCCTGCTTTTTTGCAGGCTTCATTAGTTTTATTTAAAACTTCAATAGAGCTTTTTATTTCATCCAGTGTATTGGTGGGCGTATTGGCGCACACCAGATATTCAACACCACCTTCTGCAACTTCATCAATCA
>JANXWM010000087.1 GCA_025351145.1 Chitinophagaceae bacterium | reverse complement strand
TATAAAATCTAAATCATTTACAATCCTATTTATTTTGTCAATATTTACTTGCAAGCAATAATCAAGCAAAGGGTAAACTAAATCTTCTCGATTTAAGCGAGACGCATATTTTGCGGCATGATAATAAAGTTCATCATCTCCATCACATGGCATAACCTCTACAAGAGTATTATAAGCTTCTAAGTCATTACCTAAAATATAAGAACATATTGATGATTGAATATAACATATTGTGAGAAGTTTTTTACCTACAAAATCTGTGTTTATGCCATAATGCTTCGAAAAAAGAGTATTTAAATATTTATACTCATTATTATCAGTATCTATTGATGCATACTTAATTGCTTTACTGAAATATTTTTTAGCGGAAATTATATTGATGTGTTTTGCCGAATAAAGTTCTATCATACCAATATTGTAGGCGGTATAATAATCCTGTGGCTTTAAAGTTTCAGCCTGTTTAAATTCTTTGTATGCGTCATCATAAAATTCACTATTAATATTCACATGGGTTAAAAATTTCAGTCCCGATTCTATATGATATATTCTTTCCTTTTCTCTTTCTGGAACTTTAATAAGCTCTTTGATATCTTCAAGTATTATATTACTTGCTATTTGTGCTTGTATAACTTGATCTAATTTATAACTAGTAAGAGCAATCGTTTCATTTATTTTAAAGAGGCCACTCACTATTAATCCAAAACCGTTATTTACTTTTTCACTTAACGTATTTATGTTTTTAGTTTGCTCTAAAGAAAGACGGTTCAAATTTTTATTTATCGTCTCTGCTTGATAATCAACTAAGGATAAATCTTTATTGTAATCTAACCAACTATTTACAAAACTTGAATTTTCATTCCAAGGTCGCCAATATGTTAAAGTAAAGGAAGGTTTATTGGGCATCGGTCTTAGCTTTATATAAAAATAAGCTCTTATATTCCTTGTGGCAAATTTCTTTTACACTTCATAATTTCATACAATATACTACCGGCTCCTATCTACGCCTCGATAAAAGCTCAATCAGCTTCCAACCGTACAAGAGTGCGACGCAAGGAACGATCATAGTAGTAATACTGTCTGGTCAACAAAAAATACTTTCCACATTTCACAGAACTAACTTAAATTGAATGGCAAATCAGTTCAGGAAAAATTGAATACGCCACGATGAAAAAACAAGATGCAATAAAAATATTTGATAATAAAAAAGTAAGGACTATTTGGGATGTGGAGCAGGAGAAATGGTATTTATCAATTGTAGATGTGATAGAAATACTTACTGAAAGTGCCAATGCAAGAAAGTATTGGAGTGTTTTAAAAACAAGGTTAAAAGCTGAGGGAAGTCAGTTGGCTACAAATTGTAGTCAACTGAAAATGCAATCGGCAGATGGCAAATTTTACCTGACCGATGTTGCGGATACTGAACAACTATTCAGGCTGGTACAATCTATACCATCGCCAAAGGCAGAGCCTTTTAAACTTTGGCTGGCACAGGTAGCCGCAGAAAGGTTAGACGAAATGCAAGACCCGGAACTCAGTATTGACAGGGCTTTAGCGCAATACCTGCAATTGGGCTATTCGGAAAACTGGATAAACCAACGCCTGAAAAGTATTGAAATACGCAAAGAGCTCACTGATGAGTGGAAAAAAAGGGGATTAAAAGAAGGCGTTCAGTTTGCAACCCTTACCGATATTATTACCAAGGCTTGGGCTGATAAAACCACCAAAGAATATAAAATATTAAAGGGTTTGAAAAAGGAAAACCTAAGGGATAATATGACCAATACCGAATTGATTTTGAATATGCTTGCAGAGGCTTCTGCCAAGGATATTTCGCAGGCCGTAAACCCCGAAACTTTTGATGAAAGTAAAAAAGTAGCTGAGCAAGGTGGCAATGTAGCCAAAGTAGCAAAGCTGGAACTGGAGGCAAGAACCGGTAAAAAAGTAGTAACAGCATTGAATGCCAAAACTATTTTACAGCTAAAAAAAGATAATGAGGATAGCACAAAATAAATGTATTCTAACTTTCTACAATCAAATTTTTAATATTGTCATCATGAAAAATTCACGCCGCAATTTTATTAAACAAACCGCATTGGCAGGCGCAGGTATTGCCGTTTCAAAATTTGCATTTAGTGCATCAAGTTATAAAAGAATTATTGATGCAAATGACCGGGTAAGAGTGGGCGTTATTGGCTTTTCTGACAGGCACAGGGGTTCACACATGCCCAGCTTTATGAACCATTATAAAGAACTCAATTTTGATGTAGTTGCTGTATCTGATCTATGGAAAAAACGGCGCGAAGAAGGCACTGCACAATGGAAAGAAAAAATGGGTCATGATATTGTTGCCTGCAGAAACAACGAAGAGTTGTATGATAAAAAACTGGCTGATGCAGTGTTCATCAGCACCGCAGATTTTCAGCATGCACAGCATGCAATTGAAGCGGTAAAAGCGGGCTGCGATGCCTACGTGGAAAAGCCTTTTGCAGAAACGATGGAAGATAACCGCGCTGCATTAAAAGCAATAAAAGAGAGCGGTAAAATTGTGCAGATAGGATCGCAGCGCAGAAGCGGCGGCAACTATCATGCAGCGAATGATTTTATAAAATCGGGCAAGTTCGGCGACATAAAAATGGTGGAGTTAACATGGAATGTAAACCAGCCAGGACGCTGGCGCAGACCTGAATTGGTGGCACAGTTAAAACAAGAAGACACAGATTGGAAACGTTTTTTATTAAACCGTCCGCATGATGATTTTGATCCCCGAAAATATTTAGAATATCGTTTGTTCTGGCCTTATTCTTCGGGTCTTCCGGGCCAATGGATGAGCCATCAAATTGATACAGTGCATTGGTTCAGCGGCCTGCCGCATCCACGCAGCGTAGTAGCCAATGGCGGCATTTATATGTGGAAAGACGGACGGAAAAACTGGGATACGATTACGGCTGTTTTTGATTATGGTCCGTTGGACGATCTTACTACCGGTTTCCAGGTTACGTTCGCATCGCGTATGGATAATGGCGATGAAAACCCGGCAGAAATTTATTACTCTAATGGAGGCGAATTAAACCTGAATACCAATAAGGTTTCACCACGGGGCGGACTCACAAAAAACTTTGCGGATGCCATGCACATGCAACCCAATCTTTTGCCCGAAATGAGTTTGGAAAGTACCGAGAAAGTAGTAACGTCTGCCAACACCGGCGGCGATACTTTAACATCCAATCATGTGCGCAACTGGATGGAATGTGTGCGGAGCCGCAAGCAGCCCAATGCCCCTGTTGATGCGGGTTACAGCCATTCCATTGCCAATATGATGACGACCGCTGCGGCACATACAGGTTTAAAGGCAACCTTCGATGCAGCCACGCAAAACGTAATGGTTGGAGGTAAAGTTTTTAAATATTAAGAAGTAATTTTTTATGACCCCGGCTGAAGTATTTCATGGCATCGTCTCTTGCGTCGCACACTTGTACTTTAGGAATTTAATTCAGCAGGAAACAGCCGTGAGCAACGAACATTATATTTAACTCTTCAAAAAATAACAGTATGAGTTTTTCTATAAAATACATAAGCACTTATACAATTTCTTTATTGTTTTGCATGGCATCTTTTGCGCAAAAAATAGAAATGGTGAATGTGGTAAAAGATGCAAAGCAAAAAAAGGTAGATGTGTTTATGGGTAATCAACTTTTCACCAGTTTTATTTATCCTGACAGTTTGGAGAAACCCGTTTTGTATCCCGTTATTGCAGCAGATGGAGCTATTGTAACAAGAGGATATCCATTAGTACCGCGCCCAAATGAAC
>JANXWM010000083.1 GCA_025351145.1 Chitinophagaceae bacterium | reverse complement strand
CTTTAGAATTCATGTTGAAAGAAAGGTTGCGTAGTTTATTAATCCTTTCTGTAGCACGGCGGCGCTGGTCATCTTCTTCATTGAACGAAGTGTCTCCCATCCTATCTGGTGCAGGGCTGGCTTCAGTTTTTGCAGGTTGGCTTTCTTTCATTACAATTGTAAACGCTGTATTATCTTCCGGTGCAGGATCTTCTTTTAAGAACATTTTTGGCTCCTCTGTTTCTTTAACTATGGGCTGTGCTATTGCTGCAACCAGTTGCTGTGTTAACTCTTGTACAGGTTGTGGTATTTCTTCCTGCACCGCAGGCTTTGGTATTACAGCCTGTGCAAACGGAAGCTCTTCTGCATAAATATTTCTTGGCCTGTTAAGTATGCCGCCTGTACCCGGTTTTATAGAAACAGTTTCTTTTTCAACATACTTTATTACAGGCTCTTCAACAGGAGCTTCAGCGGGTGTTTCTGCCTTTGGTTGCAGTGGCTGCACAGGTTCTGTTATTTCAGGGGAAAGTTCAAAGTGCATGGGTGCATCATCCTTAACAATTGAAAGCGGTGAAGCTTCTTCTTCCTGGGGTGCAATTGAAAATACGGGTGCAACAGTTTCCTGTTCTTCAACCATAGAAGGGGCATAAGGATCTTTATCAACAACAGTAACTGGCTGCGGATGATGGTACATCTTTTTTTCTTCGCCGTCTATGCCTAAAGTCATCACTATTTTTTCAGGAACAACAACAGGTTGCTTTATAGTTACAGGTTCTTTCTTTGCAAATGGGTCTTTGAATTCGAAACCGGTTGCTATTACAGTGATGCCTATTTTAGCGCCCAGGGCATTATCGTATCCGCTGCCAATAATAAGATCGGCATGCTCGCCACTTTGCTGGCGCAGGTGATTGTTGATGATCTCAAATTCATCCATCGTGCATTCGTGTTCGCCTTCTGCACTATTGATATTTACAAGGATCCATTTGGCGCCACGTATATCGCTATCGTTTAGCAGCGGCGAGTTAAGTGATTCTTCAATTGCTTTTTGTGCCCTGTCTTCACCTTCTGCGGTTGCATTGCCAAGAATAGCGACACCACCGTTTTTCATAACGGTGCAAACATCTGCAAAGTCAACAATGATGGTTCCTTTGCTGCTGATAATATCGGTAATACACCTTGCAGCAGTGGCGAGCACATCATCAGCTTTACCAAATGCTTCTGTCATTTTTAAGTTGCCATACTGCATGCGCAGCTTATCGTTGCTGATTACAAGCAGTGTATCAACATAAGGCTGTAATTGCCTTATGCCTTCTTCAGCCTGCTTTAAACGGCGGGGGCCTTCAAATGCAAAAGGTGTACTTACGATGCCTACGGTAAGTATACCCAGTTCGCGGCAAATTTTTGCAATAATTGGAGCGCCACCTGTTCCTGTTCCGCCACCCATACCTGCGGTAATAAATGCCATCTTGGTATTTACTTCAAGAATGCGACGTATTTCATCAAGCGATTCTTCGGTGGCCTGTTTGCCTACTTCAGGGTTGGCACCTGCGCCGAGGCCCTGGGTTAAATGTGGCCCGAGTTGTATTTTATTAGGTACGCGGCTTTGTTCAATTGCTTTAGCATCTGTATTGCAGATAATGAAATCTACACCTTCTACACTTTGAGCAAACATGTAGTTTACTGCGTTGCTACCGCCACCACCAACACCAAGTACTTTGATGATGGATGATTTTTGTTTGGGCAGATCAAAATGAATCATAATAGCTGAATTTAATAGTTGGTTAGTAAGTAAGTTTTTTCGAGTTTCCGGTTTCGAGTTTCCGGTTTCCAGTTAAAAGATGTGTTGCTCAACTGTAAACTGCAAACTAAAAACTGTAGACTTATTTTATTTCCATATCCCCTTCTTCTTTAAACAGGTCGATAATGCTGTCTTTAAATTTGTCCCAAACATTGTTTAGGCTCTTTCTTTTTTTTGTATCTACAGTTTCGGGTTTTGGCATATCAGCTTCTGCTGAAACACCGTTCTTTTTTAAACTGTCCGGCACTATTACTTTTTTAAACCTGTTCTCGAAATCTTTGCGCTTATTATCATAATCACTATATCCTTTCAGTATTAAACCTATGCATGTTGAGTACATGGGCTTTCTTAATTCATCTATATGGTTGGCTGCAAGGTGTTCAGTTGGGTAACCAATCCTCGCATTAAGCCCGGTAGAATATTCAGTTAATTGTATAAGATGCGTGAGCTGAGAACCGCCGCCAGTAAGGATGATACCTCCGTTTAAAGCCCTGCTGTCTAGCCCCACACTTTTAAGATGGTAGGTTACAAAATCGAGTATCTCACTCATCCTTGCCTGTATAATATTGGCAAGGTTGCGTACACTTATTTCTTTTGCGGGCATTCCCTTTAAACCGGGAATGGTGATGTATGCATTAGCTTTTGCTTCATCGGATAATGCGCTGCCAAACTGCACTTTCATCGCTTCTGCCTGGCTCTTTAAAACACCGAGGCCCATACGTATATCGTTGGTAATATTTTCACCACCGAACGGTATAACTGCAGTATGACGAAGTGTGCCTTCATAAAAAACGGCAAGGTCACTTGTGCCGCCACCTATATCGAGAATGGCTACACCAGCTTCCATATCCACATCGCTCATTACAGCGCTGCTCGATGCAAGTGGCTGCAGCACCAAATCTTTTGTTTTTAAACCACTGCGTTCCACTGCGCGGTTAATGTTGCGGATGGCATTTCTGTCGCCGGTAATAATATGAAAATTAGCACCCACTTTTACGCCATTGAAACCCACCGGATCTTTTATGTCGTTGAAATTATCTACGTGAAAATCCTGCGGTATTACATCAATGATCTGGTCGCCTGCGGGTATAAATGTTTTGCGCTGGTTATTTACCAGCTGATCAATTTCCCATTGCTTAATTTCCGTGTCGGGCTCCTGCCGTACAATATCGCCGCGTGTCTGCAGGCTTTTGATATGATGGCCCGCAACACCCACATACACTTCATTAATTTCAAGGTCCGGATTGCTTTCGGCACAGTTGATTAATGCCTGTTGAATGGCTTTGATTGTTTGATCAATATTCAGCACTTGCCCATGCTGAACACCGTTGCTATTGGCGCGGCCAAAACCAAGAATCTCCAGTTTGCCAAACTCATTTTTTCGCCCGGCAATAGCAGCAATCTTGGTAGTACCAATATCAAGGCCAACAATAATTGGCGGCTCCGATTCTGTCTTCGGAAAAGTTACCGCAACATTAGCGCTTTGATTCATAGATATGTGTTTTAGTTGTTTTGTTGTTTATAAAAATTTGTGTTGTTATTTTTTATATTTTTTTGAGCCCGGCATTAAATCGTTTTTCAGCTTTTGTTGCGTCGCACACTTGTACTTAAGAAACTGATCTGAACTTTCAACAGCCGGTAAACCTGTTTAATCTTCGCTGGCTGTTGTAAGCCCAAGAATGTTATAAACGTACAAGTGTGCGACGCAAGGGACGCTTCATTTTATTCTATTGCCTGGTTCATCATTTTTATTTTTATTTTTCTTAATTCTTAATTGTTAATTTCCCGTCTTCTTCATCACTGCTTTCGGTTGCTTTTTATTTGCAACCTGCTTGCTGGTTTTCTTTATTACAGCAGGTTTCTTTGCTGCATTTTTTATGTTGTTTGTTTTTGCAGCAATATGTTTAACTGTATCCTCTTTTACAACCATTGCAGGTTTTAATATTGGTACTGCAAAACTTGTATCATTCATCACCGATTTTATTTGCTGCTGAATATTTCCAAGCTGCTGCATTGCTTTGGCTGTGTCCATTCCAGGTTTTGCTGCACCTCTTTTTGTAGCCACCACCTGGTCTTTATACTGCACATCAATTACCTCATATTTTTCGAAACCCGTTTTGCCCCACACCTGTTTATAAAAGGCTAAAAGCTTTGCAAATTTTTCATCAAGATTTTCTGCATCGCCAATACGTATCAACTGGTTGCCAAGCACAGGAATTATTTCGAACGTGTGCTGCGGCGTAATATCGACCTGTGCAGTTTGTGCAAGCAAAAAACTATCCTGCTGAATATACTGTGCAATTTTTTTTACATCCTGCAGCAGCAAACTATCAGGGTGGCTCAACACTTTTTTATCGCTCGGAAAAGAAGTGAACATGGGCACACGTGCAGAAAGTTCATCGCTTAAAGGCAACCTTTTACAACTGCTGTCGATGTAATAAGAATTACCGCTTAAAGTGAACAGCCTTGCGAGTGGTTCACGCTCTTCAATGTTTACATGCAATACCTGTTTATTATCAAAGAACAAATCTGCTTTTTTAACCCACGCATTTTTCGATAATGTGGTTTCTATTTTTTGCAGGTCAATGGCTGCTGTTGCTTTTCCTTTTGCCGCACCATTGTTTTGCATAACCAGCATTACATCTTTCTTGTCTACAAAAACATGATCATGTGCACCGTTAATCTCAACTTCTATATCAGTGCATTTCTTCTCTTCCTTTTTTTGCATTGCTGCTATCAGCAGTGTGCAGGTTGCAACGGCCAGTAAACTCCAGAGCGATATGATTATAATTTTCTTCCACATGGTTATGCATCATTGCTTTCAAGTATTTCTTTAACGGGTTGCAATAATGTATCAATATCACCCGCACCGCACATCACCAATAGTTTTGGCTGATGTTCTTTAACCCAGTTCATCATATCTTCTTTGCTAAGAACCTGCTTGTTTGTCAACTGCATTTGATGTAAAATCAGTTCACTTGAAACTCCTTCCATTGGTAATTCGCGTGCCGGGTAAATAGGCAGCAGAATTACTTCATCAGCCATATCGAGACTATGCGCAAATTCTACTGACAAGTCTTTTGTTCTGCTGAACAAATGCGGCTGAAAAATGACCGTGCATTTTTCATTTGCATATAAACTTCGAATGCCGCTGATCAATGCTTTTAATTCTTCGGGATGATGCGCATAGTCATCAATCATTACATGATTTTCATTTCGCAACACATACTCAAACCTGCGCCTTACTCCTTTAAAGTTTGCAACTGCTGTTTTTATTTTATTATCATCAATACCTAAATATTTTGCAACGGTAATTGCTGCAATACTGTTCTCGATATTATGCAGGCCGCCCATATTTAATACAACATCGTTCAATAACCATTCTTTGTGAATTACATTATAACGGTATGCACCATTTTCAACTTTTATATCTGCTGCAAATACATCTGCGTTTTTATTATCAAAGCTGTAGGTGTAATGATGGGTTGCATGCAAGTCCCCAGCCCGGCTTAGTCCATATTTGCTTATTAAACAACCACCGGGTTTTACCCTGTTTGAGAATTGGACAAAAGCATTCTCTACTTCTTTTGGAGTTCCGTAGATGTCGAGATGATCAGGGTCCATTGCTGTAATAACTGCAACATCAGGAACCAATTTTAAGAATGAACGGTCATATTCATCAGCTTCTACCACTACAACATTTCTTTCGCTGCTCCAGAAGTTGGTATTATAGTTTGCTGAAATGCCCCCAAGGAAAGCATTACAGCCGTAACCGGTATCACGCAGTAAATGCGCCGTCATTGCAGTGATAGTTGTTTTGCCATGCGTGCCACCGATACAGATATTAAAAGAACTTTCAGTTATCCATTGCAAAATATCGCTGCGTTTTACTACTTTATAATTATGATCACGATAATAGTTTAACTCTGTATGGGATGGAGGTATTGCCGGTGTGTAAACCACTACATCTGCATCTTTTGGCGCCAGTTCAATATTATCTTCGTAATGAATATTAATACCTGATTGCTCCAGTTCTTTAGTTAACGGTGTCGATGTTCTGTCGTAACCACTAACCCTTTTACCTAATGAATGAAAATAACGGGCAAGCGCACTCATACCAATGCCACCGATACCAATGAAATAGATGTCCCCATTCCCTAAAGGGGAGCTTATAAAGTCGTTTATATTTTTATTACCGTTCATTTAAATTTGTCGTTTTCTGTCTGCTCCCTTTAGGGTTGGGGCAGGGTTTCTAAAATTTCCCTGGCCACAATTTCATCTGCATTTGTTACACTATACTTTGCAATATTTGTTTTAAACTTTTCCTGCAATGTTTCATCGGTTGCAAGCCTTGTAATGGCGGCAAATAATTTGGCCTGTGTTTCGCTGTCTTTTACCATTAATGCAGCATCCTTGTCAACCAAATATTTTGCATTGACTGTTTGGTGATCTTCGGCTGCCAAAGGATAAGGCACAAATACCGTTGGTTTTTGAGCTACGCATAATTCAGCTACCGACATTGCGCCGGCCCTTGATACTACTACATCTGCTGCTGCATAGGCTTTATCCATATCCTGTATAAAATCACTAACCCAAACATTTTTATATGCCTTTCCCCTTTCTACATAAGCTGCGGCAGTTGCCTTGCCTGTTTGCCAGATCAACTGAATATTTAATGATTCCAGCTCATGTACATGCTTTGCCATTACTTCGTTGATGCTCTTTGCGCCAAGGCTGCCACCTACTGCGAGTATTGTTTTTTTATCTTCGGAAAGTCCAAAAAAATATAAGGCTTCTGTTCTTGAAATGGTTGACTGCGCAATTGACTTTCTAACAGGATTGCCAGTGATCATTATTTTTTCTGCGGGAAAAAATTTCTCCATCCCTTCGCCGGCAACAAAAATTTTAGTTGCTTTTTTCCCCAGCAACATATTGCTTTTGCCTGCGAAAGAATTGCTTTCGTGTATGAAAGTTTTAATGCCTTTGCTTTGCGCATACTTCAACACAGGAAAACTGGAATAGCCACCAACACCTACTGCCGCGTCAGGTTTAAATTCATCAATGATTTTTCTTACCTGTGAAAAACTTTTGATGAGTTTGAATGGCAGCGTAATATTTTTTAATAAAGAACTTCTATCGAAACCGGCAATGTCGAGGCCTTTAATTGGATAACCTGCCTGCGGTACTTTCTCCATTTCCATTTTCCCCTTTGCACCGATGAATAAAATCCCGGCATCAGGCTGTTGCAGCTTTATTGCATTTGCAATTGCAATGGCCGGAAAAATATGCCCGCCTGTTCCACCTCCTGCTATGATAATACGAAACCCCCTTCGCCCCCTAAAGGGGGAACCAGAGACTTCGTTTATATTTTGATCTTCGCTCATGCTCAATAATGTTATTTAGTACAAGAGTGCGACGCAACAGATGCTTCATTCATATTCATCTGCTGGGTTCATAAAAAAATCACTCAACTGCTTCTTCGATACTCTCTGTTTTTAACTGTTCTCTTCTTTCCATTTGTTCTAAGTTTCTTGCTACACTTAACACGATGCCGATGGCTGCACAGGTGAATAAAAATGAACTGCCACCCATACTGATCAACGGTAGCGTTACACCTGTTACGGGCACGATGTTTACATTAACAGCCATGTTTGCAACGGCCTGTATCACCAGCGTGAAACTGAGGCCCAGTGCGAGGAACGCACCGAATGCATAAGGGCAGCGCCTGAAAATTCTGATGCAACGGAAAAGGAAAATCAGATAAATAAAAATGACAAACGCACCACCGAGCAAACCATATTCTTCAATGATGATTGCGTAAATAAAATCGTTGTAAGCCTGTGGTAAAAAGTTTCTTTGCCTGCTGTTTCCGGGGCCAAGGCCAAAAAGAATTCCTCCGTTGGCAATGGCAATATTTGATTGCTGCACCTGGTAAGGCACATCGGTATCTTCAGCGTAGATAAAAGATTGCACACGGCTTACCCATGTGCCAAATCGACCAAACGATTGCATGGTTTGCGCTACACCCGTTGTTTTTGCAGTATCATCATTATTGGTCTTATGTGTAGTAACTGCAACACTTATAATAATGAGTATTGGAATTAATGCAATTGCTATAACCAATAAAATATGCTTTACACTTACGCGGCCAATGAACAATAACAGCATTGATGTAGCGCCGGTAAGCAAAGCATTGGATAAATTGGCCGGCATAATTAATGCACATGTAATCAATACTGGAACAATAACCGGAATGAATCCTTTTTTAAAATCTTTTATTACTTCCTGCTTGCGGCTGAGCTGGCGGGACAGATACATGAATAATGCAAGCCTTGCAAAGTCGCTGGTTTGAATGGTCATGTTGATGACCGGTAACTTTATCCAGCGGCTGCCATCGTTTATTTCTGCGCCAAAGAAAAGCGTGTATATCAATAATGGAACTGAGATTAAATAAATAATCAACGACACTCTTGAATACAACGTATAATTAATACGGTGGAGGAAATAAATGACGAGCAAACCAATTACAATAAATGATAACTGCCTGAATAAATAAACTTCGTTGTTGCCCTTATACATTTTATATGCAAGAGAACCTGTTGCACTGTATACAACCAGTAACGATGTTAATGCCAGCAGCACCACAATACCCCATATATAGCGGTCGCCGCGGGTACGATGCCCCAAACCACGCCCCAAACCCCTAAAGGGGCTTTCCATGTTTGTAATATTTTTTATTGCTTCACTCATTATTTTCTTTTGTATTTCTCCCCTTTAGGAGATGGGGGCATCTTATAATTCTTTTACTGCATCTTTAAACTGCCTGCCACGGTCTTCATAATTTTTAAAAAGATCGAAGCTTGAACAGGCCGGACTTAATAAAACGGCATCGCCTTTTTCTGCAAGCTGGAACGACTGGTGCACGGCATCAGATGCACTCGTTGTATCAATAATCTGCGGCACAATATTTTTAAATGCTTCATGTATTTTTTCGTTATCAATACCAAGGCAAACAATTGCTTTCACTTTTTCTTTTACCAGCTCTTCAAGAATAGTATAATCGTTGCCTTTATCTACCCCACCGAGTATAAGTATCGTTGGTTTTTCCATACTCTCTAATGCATACCAGGTGCTGTTTACGTTAGTGGCTTTGCTGTCGTTAATAAATTCAATACCACGTACGTTTGCCACATGCTCCATCCTGTGTTCAAGATTATTGAAAGTTGTAACCGCTTCGCGGATTTTCTCCTTTCGTATGCCGAGCACTACTGCTGAAATACCTGCTGCCATTGTGTTGTACTGGTTGTGTTTGCCTTTTAATACAAAATCGTAAATACTCATCGTGATTCTTTCTTCCAGCACTTTGATCGTCATAAGGTCACCTGTAATCCAGGCTCCGTTGTTGGTTTCGTGGTTCATTGAAAATGGCATTGGGTTAGTTTTTAGAGAAATGTTTTTTAAATGCTGCATGGTTACTTCATCATCCGCATTGTAAATGAAGTAATCTCCCGGCTGTTGATTCTGAATAATTTTAAACTTGCTGTTGATGTAATTTTCAAACTTATAATCGTACCTGTCTAAATGATCTTCTGTTATGTTCAGCAATACAGCTATATCCGGCCTGAAATCTTTTATATCATCTAACTGGAAAGAACTTATTTCTGCCACATATAAAGGCTTTGGATCTTCTGCAATTTGTTTGGCGAACGAGTAACCAATATTGCCTACCAAAGCACAATCAAGGCCTGCTGTTTTGCATATATGATAGATCAATGATGTGCAGGTGCTCTTGCCATTGCTGCCAGTGATGGCTACAATTTTACTGTTGCCTTTAAACCTGTAGGCGAGTTCAATTTCACTGATCACAGGGATTCCTTTTGCCCTGATTTTTTTTACCATTTCATTCTTTTCAGGAATGCCCGGGCTCTTCATTACTTCATCTGCGGCAAGGATTTTTTTTTCTGTATGATGGCCTTCTTCAAATTCAATTGCATTGTTAATGAGCTCTTGTTTGTAATTATTTTTTATAG